>DASTNC010000091.1:0-23333 GCA_035721225.1 Pseudolysinimonas sp. | reverse complement strand
CATCACCTTCCAGACCTGGTGGGCGTACGCCAACCAGTCGCTGGTCGACGGCTTCAAGGCCAAGTACCCCAAGGTGAATGTCAAGCTCCAGTTCGTTCCGCCGGCTCAGACCTATGCGACCAAGCTGCAGACCGAGGCGTCGAGCAACACGCTTCCCGACGTCTTCGCGGCTCAGGGAGCGCCTCTCGTTGCCCTCGCGCACGCCAAGCAGCTCTACAACCTCAACGATGCCTTGGCCACCAAGCCCTATGACGAAACCGCGTCGACCTGGAAGGCGAGCTTTGTCGGATCGCTGTTGGACGGCTCGAATGCCTCCATGGCTCCGGATGAGACGAACGGCGAAACCTACGGTGTTCCGTTCAACGCCATCAGTGTCGCCGTCGTCTATAACAAGGACGCGTATGCGAAGGCAGGGGTCACTCCGCCGAAGGATTTCGCTGGCCTCCTCTCCAACTGCAAGGCGCTGAAGGCAGCGGGTTACATCCCGATGTCGCTCACCGGCGCGAACTGGGGCACCTGGTGGCCATCACTGGCCATGGACCAGACCATGAGGGGTGAGAAGGTCGCGAACTTCTCGACGTCCGACCCGAACTATGTGAAGGCGTATGCGACCGTGAAGGAGATGGCCGACGCCGGGTGCTGGTCGTCGAGTCAGATCACGACGGACATCGCCGCGGAGACCTCCCTGTTCCTGCAGCAGAAGACGGCGTCGTTCGTCACCGTTCCCGAGAACTTCCTCCAGGCTGTCGACGCGGGTGCCAAGTTCCCGCTGGGGTCGTGGCAGTTGCCCGGCATTGCCGACAATGCGGTATCGCCGGTGCACACTTTGGGTGGCGGTAACGCCAACGTCATCGTGGTCAACGCGCACTCCAAGAATCTGTCGGCTGCGGTCGCCTTCGCCAAGTACCTGACCTCCACGGAGGTTGAGACCAAGCTCGCGAAGGAAGACTTCACGATTCCGTCGATCAACGTCAACTTGTCGACGTCGAATCCGCTGATGGCGACGTGGGTCAAGGCGGCGAAGGATGGGTTTGCCAACAACGCAAGCTTCCTGCCCTCGTTGACGCCCGCGGGTCAGACGAAGTGGCAGACCGTCATCGTTCCGCAGCTGATCCTGGGCCAGCTGACGCCGGAGCAGGCGGCCGCGGCAACCAACGGCCTCTACGTCACTCCGTAGCCGAGGGCCACACTTCATTCGAGAGTCCATGGTGGATCGGTGCACTCTCGCGCCGATCCACCATGGCGATCTGTCACGAAAGAACGGGACACCATGGCAGTCGAGACGATTCCTCCAGCACGCACGCGGAGATGGACGCGGCGACGCCAGGGGGCACGCCTGGGGATACTGCTCGCCCTTCCTGCTGTGGTGCTGCTCGTGCTCTTCCTCATCTGGCCGATCGTGACGTCGGTTCGATACAGCTTCACCAGCGCGTCCGGCTTCGGTGACATGGAATTCGTCGGGGGCGCCAACTATGCGCGAGCTCTCAGCGACGGTGACTTCTGGGCCTCTGTCGGTCGCAATGTGATCTTCGGGGTCATCGTTCTGGTCTCGTCGGTCGCCATCGGGTTCATGGCTGCTTACCTCCTCTTCCTCCGAGTGAGAGGGTGGCGTCACCTGCAGTTGATCCTGATGATCCCTTACATCATGCCGGTGGTCGTCACCGGACTGCTGTGGCGGTTCATCCTGGAACCACAGGCGGGGCTGGTGAATACCGCTCTGCGGAACATCGGGCTGGGATTTCTTGCCGGCCCCTGGCTCAGTGGGCAGAGCACCGCCCTCGGGAGCGTCTCGATCGTGCAGGCGTGGGTCACCATTCCCTTGGCCATGCTCTTGATCTTCGGCGCCATGATCTCCATTCCGGGTGAGGTGATCGAGGCGGCCGATCTGGATGGAGCCGGCCATCTCACCAAAATGGTCCGCATCGTCTTTCCCATGATCCGGCCCACCGTGATCCTGGTGTCCCTGCTCATCACCCTCCAGCTGTTCCGCTCCTTCGACCTGGTCTACGTCTTGACACAGGGGGGGCCGATCGGGTCCACGACGATTGCGACCTTGTACGTCTTCGTGCAGGGCTTCCTCAATAACGAGTACGGCTACGCCAACGCGGTCGGCATCGTGCTGGGGCTGATGCTCGTCGTCCTCGCATTCATCCCGCGCATCTATGCCCGACGCGCGAACAAACGCCAAGCCGGACTGGAGCTGAACGACTGATGGCTCAGGTAATCAACACATCGCGGGTCATCGACGGGGGACCCGTCGTCGCCCGTCATCGATCACGCCGCCACGCGGCCCCCCGTGCCGCGACCGTGATCGCCTGGGCGTACGCGCTCTTGTCGGTTTATCCCCTGCTCTGGTTGATCACGCAATCCTTCCGGTCCGATCCCGAGATCCTGGGAGATCCTTTTGGGTTGCCGCTGTCGCCGACGCTGAATGGGTATCTCAAAGCGTTCGCAACGACACCGGTTCCGCAGTATTTTCTGAACAGTCTGTTGGTGACGATCGCGGTCGTCCTGGTCTCGGTCGCATGTTGCGTCGGCGCGGGTTATGCCTTCTCACGTCTGCGTTTTCCGGGTTCGAACGCGGTCTTCCTCGCCTTCATCGGGGTGCTCGTCGTGCCGGCGCCGGTGCTCCTCCTTCCGGTGTTCCTCATCTCCAAAGACTTGGGAATTCTGAACTCGTACATCGGGCTGATCGGTCCGTATGCGGCGGGCTCGTTGCCGGTAGGCGTCTACCTGGTCAAGACTCACTTCGACGCTGTGCCCGACTCCTTCGCCGAGGCGGCGGAGATCGATCGTGCGACCCCGTTTCAGATCTTCCGACTGGTCATGCTCCCGATGGTGGCGCCAGCCGCAGCGACGGTCGCGGTCCTCGCGTTCATGCATGCCTGGAACGAGTACATCTACGCCCTGGTGTCCATCAGCAGTCCGCAACTCTACACATTGCCGATCGGCATCGCCGACATGTCGGGCAAACAGTACCTTTACGGCTACGGTCCCGTCTTCGCGGCGATGGTCCTGGCATCCATCCCGGTGTACCTGGCGTTCTTCCTGGCGCAGAGGTCCTTCCTCAACTCGCTGGCGCTGGCGGGGGGCCTGAAAGGATGAAAGCCTACGCATTGCGGGTGAATGGGCGAGAAAAACCGCTCGAGCTGGATGACGATCACCTCAGATTCGCATGGCGGCTCTCGCCCGGAGCAGCTGGTGCCACCGTTGCGGCGCACCAGGTGGAACTCTGGAGCGAAACGGCCGAGGGAGCACAGGGGCACCTGATCTGGAACAGCGGTGAGATCCCGTCCGACGAGGTCGCCGTCGACTACGCGGGCCCGACGTTGAGAGCGCGGTCGGCCTATCGCTGGGCCGTCACCATCGTCGACACGGAAGGGATCACGACCGCCGAGACGTCCCGCTTCGAAACAGGGCTGCGTGGCGGCTGGTCTGCTGCGTGGATCGGCCGAGGTGTCGGCCCGTGGTTGGACAGTACGGGAGAGGCCGCCGACCCCCGTGTCGGGACCGCCATCGAGCGCAGTTGGCAGACGATGTACGCGAAACCTCCGCTTCAGCTCCGTCGGGAGTTCCAGCTGAACGAACGGCCGAATCGAGCCCGCCTGTATGTCTCGGCGCACGGAATCTACCGCGCATACCTCAACGGCACGAGAGCGGGCGTCGACGAACTGACGCCCGGTTGGACCAGATACGAGTCCCGACTCGAGTACCAGGCCTACGACGTCACGGAATCGCTGCAGGAGGGCGACAACGTTCTTGCGGCGGATGTCGCCGACGGCTGGTGGGCGGGGAACATCGGCTACAACACGCGTCGGCATGCCGACCAATACGGGGATCGCACGGAGTTCATCGCCGAATTGCACCTCGACTTCGCCGATGGCACCCATCAGGTCGTCACGACCGACGATCGCTGGGTGGAGAAGCCGGGCGCGATAATCATGGCTGACCTGCTGATGGGCGAGTATCACGATGCTGCGTTGGCCACGGACGGCTGGCTCCTGCCGACGTTCGATGCGAGCGGCTGGCGGCCGGTTGAGGTCGGCACCGGTTCAACCGAGACGTTGATCGGACAGCGCGCAGAGCCGGTCCGAGTGGTGGCCGAAGTCCTCCCGATGTCGATCGAGTGGCTCCCCAGCGGGGCGGCCATCGTGGACTTCGGGCAGAACCTGACCGGCCGAGTCCGGCTGTCGCTCACGGGTCTCGAGCGCGGGGATATCGTCGAACTTCGCCATGGCGAGGTTCTTGAGGATGGCCGCTTGTACACGGACAATCTGCGCAGCGCAGAGGCTCGCGACGTGGTCGTCGCGAACGGTTCGGACGGGCAGGTCTTCGAGCCGCTCTTCACCTTCCACGGATTCCGCTACCTCGAGGTTCAAGGTTGGCGGGGGCGACCGGGTTCGTTGGACGTCACCGCGATCGTCTTATCGAGCGATATCAATCCCACTGGCGACTTCCGCACCTCGTCTGCCCTGGTGAACAAGCTCTACCGCAACATAGTGTGGAGTCAGCGCGGAAACTTCGTCGCCGTTCCGATGGATTGCCCGCAACGTGACGAGCGATTGGGATGGACCGCGGACACCCAGGTCTTTGCTCCCACAGCGGCCTGGAACAGTGATGTCGAGGCGTTCCTGTCACGCTGGCTGCTCGATGTGAATGACAGCCAAGCACCCTCGGGGAATGTTCCGGATGTCGCGCCGGTCCCGCCGTTGTCGACGAATTTCGAGACCGGATCCCCCGGCTGGGGCGATGCGGCGGTGATCGTCCCGTGGACGCTGTACCGCGCCTATGGCGACCGCGCGTTCCTGGAGCGCCAGTTCCCGGCGATGAAAGCGTGGGTCGACTACATCGCCGCGGTGAACCCGACGACGATTTGGACGAACTCTCTGGGCAATAACCATGGGGACTGGTTGTCGGTCGACGCCCACACGCCGAAACTCGTAGTCTCCGGCGCCTACCGGATCCGATCGACCGACCTTCTGGCGCGTGCCGCACAGGCGCTCGGCAAAGTCGATGAGGCGGCCTACTACGCGAGCGAAGCGGCTCGACTGAGAGAACTGTTCCAGAGCGAATTCATCGACGAGGAAGGACGAGTGCTCGGCGAGACGCAAACCGGATACCTGTTCGTGCTCGCCTGGGATCTCGCGCCCGACGCGCAACGTTCGCAGATCGCGGGCCACCTCGTTGCCGACATCATCAACCGCGGAAAGCGACTGACCACCGGGTTCCTGGGCGTGAGTCTGCTGTGCGCCACCCTGACTCGAATCGGCCGAGCCGACTTGGCATACGACATTCTCTTTCAGGAGCAGTTCCCGTCGTGGGGTTACAGCATCCGTCATGGCGCGACGACGATCTGGGAGCGATGGGACGGGTACACCGAGCACGCCGGGTTCCAGAGCAAGGAGATGAACTCGTTCAACCACTACTCGCTGGGTTCGGTCGGGGAGTGGCTGTTCTCGGGGGTCGCCGGAATCAGCCAGGCCGACGATTCGATCGGCTTCCGACGACTGCGTATCGAGCCGCACGTCACGAGTCGGTTCAGCGTGGTGGAAGCGTCGTTCGAATCCTTTCGAGGCAAGATCACGGTGTCTTGGTCGGAGGAAGGCGATGGCTATCTGGTCTCCGTCGGCGTTCCGCCTGGGACGTCGGCCGAGGTGATCCTGCCCGGCCAAACGCATGAGATCACGGGTGGCCAGCACTCGTTCCGCTTTGCGGCTGATGCCCTGCCCGCCCAGCATGGGCCGGGCAGCCTCGTGGCTCGGGGCTAAGGCTGGGTCATGACCGTCGCGGACAGCCACTGCCACGCCTGGGAGGTGTGGCCGTACTCGGTCGATGTCCCCGACCCGAGCACGCGAGGCAGCATCGACCAGTTGATGTCGGAACTGGACGCTCACCATGTGGAGCGCGCGCTCGTGGTCTGCGCGTCGATCGGGCCGGGTGACGAGACCCCACGGGACAACAACGAGTACGTGGCCCGAGCCGCGGCCGAGCACCCGAACCGGATCTCCTACGTGGTCGACATCGACTCGGAGTGGTCACCGCACCATCACCAGGCGGGCGCCGTCGACCGGGTCGAGGCGATGCTCGCCGCTCATCCTCATGCGGTCGGAATCTCCCATTACCTTGGGGCCGACGACGACGGCTGGCTCAGAACCGACGAGGCCGTCGGATTCTTCTCCTCCTTGTCGACCCGGTCGCTTGTCGCAAGTGTTTCGTGCCCTCCCAGCCGACTCCGCGACCTGACCGAGCTCGCGGTTGCTCTTCCCGATGTGACCTTTCTCATCCATCACATGGGCTGGCTGCGCGCCGAGTCATCCACTCTGCAGACGGACCTCGAGGCGCTGCTCGCCGCGTCGTCTTTCTCGAACGTCTACGTCAAGATCTCCGGCTTTCACTATGCGTCGCGGGAGAACTGGAACTTCCCGTACCTCGACACGGGCCCGATCCTGCGCGCGATCGTCAGCACGTTCGACCCGACGCGACTTCTGTGGGGGTCGGACTTCCCGGCCTCGCAGGGGAAAGTGACCTACCGCCAGGCGCTGGCCGCCCCCGCCACCCTGCTTCCGGGTCTGACGGACCTGCAGCTCGATGGCCTGATGGGCGACAATCTGGTGGCGTTGCTCGACCGAGCGGCTCCGATCCCGCGCACGGCCGACCTCTCGACGGCGCCACCGCAGAACGGCACCACCAGGAATGCCGGGAATCACGCTGATGGCTGAGTTCGCCCTTCAACCGGTCCCCCTCGACCTTCTGGAGCGATCCGTGATGGGGGCTCTCGACGTCGACCACCGCGACGGCGGATTCGCTCCGCTGAGGCTTCCGCTCTGGACGCAGGAGCAGTACTTCGGACCCGGTATCGGCTTTGCGTCGGCGTGCACCGCCGGCGTGCGCCTGCGCCTGTTGACGGCGGCGCGCCGGATCCGATTGCACGCGACATTCACGCGACGAAGGATGCCGTCGCAACGAGGGAGGCTGGATCTGGTTTCGCTCATCGCCGAGGACCGCGGCCGTCAACTGGACCGAGCCGACCTGAACGAGGGAGACGTCATCGTCCACGAGCCGGATCAATCGATCCGGCGGGTCGCCGGCCACCGATCGGTGGTCGATCTCGCGCTCGGTGGAGACGGCAGCCGAGCACGAACCGTCGACGTCTGGCTCCCGCATGCCGCTGAGACCATCATTCACGGTGCTGAGACGGACGCTCCGGTCGACGTGGGCGAACCTCTCGACCTGCCGCGATGGCTTCACCACGGCAGCTCGATCAGCCACGGGCAGAACGCGGATGGGCCGCTGGGGCCGTGGCCGCAAAGGGCGGCCCGCCGGCTCGGGCTCGATCTCATCAACCTCGGGTTCGCGGGGAATGCCCTGCTCGACCCGTTCGTCGCCCGAGCCATCGCGGCACAGCCCGCCGACGTCATCACTCTCAAGCTCGGCATCAACGTCGTGAACGCAGACGCCATGCGAGCGCGCACCTTCGTTCCTGCCCTTCACGGATTTCTCGACACCGTGCGCATGGGCCACCGTGCGACTCCGATTGCGGTGATCACCGCCATTGCGTGCCCGGAGCACGAAACGGTGCCGGGGCCCACTCGAGAACGGCTCCCAGGTCATTTCAGCGGAACTCCCCGCATCATGCACGACGGGGATGGTGCGCTGACGCTTCAGCGAACCCGTCAGCTCATCGCCGACGTCGTTTCGGTTCGCCGTCGCCACGACTCGGCGCTCCAGCTTGTTGACGGGCTGTCGCTCCTCGGCCCGGAGGACGCCGCCCACCTCTACGACGATCTGCACCCCGACCAAGCCGGACACGAGCTCATCGCCGAGCGTTTCGTGTCGATGACCAAGAAGCCGGAGACCGCGCTCGGGACTGCATTTGCATCAGCCCTCAGGACACAAGGTTGAGCGGATCCTCGTGCGGCCAGGGATTGCTTGGGTGTTGGTGGTGCTGTCACGTCGGCCTCGGCCGGAGAGTGATACGGCAAACGCGCGCCATCGAAGGGCGATGATGGCGTGATGGATGACATGGTGGCGCTGCCGGGGGGTGCGTTTCGGATGGGGTCTGGCTTCTCTGCGGAGGAGGGTCCGATCCATGAGGAGTGGGTGGCGCCGTTCGAGGTGGATCGGTGTGCGGTGACGAATGCCCGGTTCGCGGAGTTCGTCGCTTCGACCGGTTATGTCACGGTGGCTGAGCGTGATCTCGACCCGGCACTCTTCCCGGGGGCGACCCAGGAGTCCTTAGCGCCCGGTTCGCTCGTGTTCACTCCGACTGCTGGCCCGGTCGACTTGCGTGATTGGCGGCAGTGGTGGGCCTGGACGCCGGGAGCGGATTGGCGGCATCCGTTCGGGCCGGACAGCTCTCTGGAGGGCAAGGATGAGCATCCCGTGGTGCAGGTCGCGTTCGAGGATGCGGCAGCGTTCGCGGCCTGGGACGGTAGGCGTCTGCCCAGTGAGGTGGAGTGGGAGTACGCGGCCCGCGGCGGCTTGGATCAGGCCGTCTACGCCTGGGGGGATCAGCCCAACGACGGCCGGCTGGCGAACTCGTGGCAGGGTCGGTTCCCGTATCTGAACACCGGTGCCGGGTCGGGTTCCTGGGTGGGCACCGCCCCCGTGGGCAGCTTCCCCCCGAACGGGTTCGGTCTGCACGAGATGACCGGCAACACCTGGGAATGGACCTCGACCTACTGGACCGATCGCCTCACCGACCCCGTGATCAGCTGCCAGTGCAGCCCGGACACGGCCCGCACCACGAGCATCGCCCCCGGCGATGTGACACCACGCCGCGTGCTCAAAGGCGGGTCTCACCTCTGCGCACCCGAATACTGCCTGCGCTACCGACCCGCAGCGCGCTCCGCACAAACCGAAGACTCCGCCACCACCCACCTCGGATTCCGCTGCGCACGATCCACCCGGTAGGCGGTGAGATCTGACTCGCTCAGGCGCGAGCGTGTTGACCGGATATCCTTGCGAGATTAGGGTTGTTGAAACGTTCTAACTCCGTCGGGTGGTTTTCCCCGGACGGGAATCTCGGGGCAGAGCGGCATGAGGAGCAACGCATGGTGACGGGTCCAGGCCGAGCCGCGAATCCGAATATCCTTCTGATCGTGTCAGACCAGCACCGCCTCGACTGCGTCGGCCGAAGTAACGACTACCCGGTAAGCACTCCGTTTCTCGACGGGCTCGCGGCCGAGGGTGCCTGGTTCCCATCGGCTTACACGCCGATTCCGCTGTGCACGCCGGCGCGGCAGTCCCTTCTGACCGGGAGTCGGCCCGAGACGACCGGGGGGCTGTGGAACTACGACCTCGGTTCCCGGATCCCTGCCCTGGATCCCGCTTCGTACTCGTGGCCGCGCGAGTTGCAACGGATCGGGTATCGCAGCCAGTACGTGGGCAAGTGGCACGTCCACCCCGACCACGATCCGACCGACTTCGGCTACGACAGCTACGTGCCCCTCGAGGCCTACGCCGAGTGGCGTGAGAGTCGGCATCCCGATCAGCCCAGCCCGAACGGGTGGTTCGGGGGCACCGACCCCGTGCCGACCGCGGACAGCCGAACGCATTGGCTCGCCGCGCAGACGGCGGCCTTCATCACGGATGCGTCGAGAGGCGACCAGCCCTGGCACGCGCGCCTGGACTTTCTGGAGCCTCACCTTCCGTGTCAGCCCACACAAGAGTATGCAGACCGCTTTTCCCCCGAATCAGTGCCCGAGTGGCGGGACTTCGCCGACCCGATGATCGACAAGCCCTACATCCAGCGGCAGCAGCTGGTGAATTGGGGTGTCGAAGACTACGGATGGGACGACTGGGCGCCCAGTGTCGCCCGCTACTACGCGATCATCGCGCAGATGGACAACGCGATCGGGACGGTTCTCCAAGCGATCGACGAGGCGGGCATCGCCGACGACACTCTCGTCATCTACACCACCGATCACGGTGACATGGGCGGCTCACACCGCATGATGGACAAGCACTACGTGATGTACGACAGCGTCGTGCGAGTCCCTCTCATCATGCGCTGGCCGGGTCGCATCGCCCCGGGCTCGGTTGTCGATGCCTTTGCCTACAACACCTTGGATCTTCCTCCGACACTCAGTTCGATCACGGGCATCCCGGAGCCCGTGGCCGCCCATGGCACCGCGCTCTTCGAGGTCAGCGACGGCATGCTCGATCCGTCTGCCCAGGCCGCCTCTCGGGAACACGTCGTCTCGACCTACAACGGCCAGCAGTTCGGGCTCTTCACGCAACGAATGATCCGCACGCACAGCTGGAAGTACGTTTGGAATCCGACCGATGTGGACGAGTTGTACGAATTGTCGACAGACCCGGATGAGTTCGTCAATCGCATCGCTGATGACGGGTGCAGTGAGGTCCTCTCCGAGTTGAGAAGGCGCCTGTATGACGAACTCGTCTCGGACGGCGACACCATGGTCATGAACGCCTGGATGGCGCGTCAACTCCTCGAAGGCCGCAAGCTGGCAACGCCACGCTCTGCTCCGCGGCACGCACGCAGATGACAGGAGCGGATGCGATGTCCAGAACCCTCGATGAACCGATCGCCGGTCCGGCCCGACTCCGTGATGTCGCTGAACGTGCAGGCGTATCGATTGCACTCGTCTCGAGTTACATCAACAACCCGCATAAGGTCGGCGGCCGGAGTGCCGCCAAGATCGAAGAAGCGATCGCGTTCCTCGGATTCATTCCGAACGATGCTGCTCGACAATTGCGCCGGGGAGTCAGCCGCATGATCGCCTTCGTCGCGTTCGACGTCGGAGACGCTTTCTTCGCGTCGGTCTCGCGAGGCGCGCAACGACGCGCGGCGGAAGAGGGCTTGAGCCTGGTCCTGGCGGACAGCAATGGGAAGCGCAGCACGGAGCGCGAATACCTCACCCTGTTCGGCGAGCAACGCGTGCGCGGCTTGCTTCTGGCCCCGGTCGCAGAGCCGAGCTCCTATCTCGACGAAGTGGGCCTGCGCCAGACGCGGGTCGTCTTCATCGATCAGCCGGCGCCGTCTCAGCGCTATGGATCGGTCTCGATCAACGATGTGCTGGGTGGCAGGCTCGCGGCCGCTCACCTGCTCGAACTCGGGCGACGGCGGATCGCTTACATCGGGGGGCCCGCGTCGATTCGCCAGGTGGCTGACCGTCTTCGCGGGGCCAGGGACGCGGTGCGCGAGGTGCCCGGCGCTCGTCTCGAAGTGTTCGACACCCAAGACCGGGATACGCCTGCCGGTCGGGATGTCGCCTACGCGATCTGTCGCCGTGATCCGCGCGATCGTCCGGACGGCATCTTCTGCGTCAACGACAACATTGCCGCCGGAGTTCTGCAGGTGCTCTTGCGGCATCCCGACATCCGGGTGCCTCGAGACATTGCGGTGGTGGGATACAACGACATAGCCGCCGACGCCGCCTCGGTTATTCCCCTGACCTCCATCAAGCAGCCGCACGAAGCCTTCGGCCGAACCGCCGTCGACCTGCTCCTCGAGGAGTTCGTCGCCTCCGAGCAAGCCTCGCGGCGGCAGGTGGTCTTCGATCCCGAGTTGGTGATTCGCGAGAGCACCGCAGGGGATGCGGGCGCCGTCCCATAGGGTGGCCGCGCGGAACGGTGCAGGTGCGTCGACCTAGATTCCCAGGCTCTCCCCGCCGTCGACGTAGAGGTCGTGGAGGGAGACATGAGACGCCTTGTCGGAAAGAAGAAACTCGACCGCGTTCGCGATGTCCTCGGGCAGGGCGACCCGCCCGTCGGGAATGCGGGGCCGCCACGTCGACAGGTCACCCTCCCAGAGTTGGATGCCGGAATGGTCGGCGGCGAGTTCGGCCATCATGGGTGTCTGTGTCGGGCCGGGTGCCACGAAGTTGATCCGGACCCCTCGCTCTCGGACCTCAAGCCCGAGGACGCGAAGCGCCTGCCGCATGCCCGCTTTGGAGGCCGAGTATGCGGCCTGGCGGAGCCGGGGCATCCGTGCGGCGATGGAACCGATCGCGACGATGGCACCGCCCCCGGACTCGATCATCGCCGCCGAGTACTGTCGCGCGACGTCGTAGGCGCCCACCAGGTTGACCGCCAGAATTCTGCTGAATTCGGCCGCCTCGACCTCGAGAGAAGGGGCGGCAGAGAACGCGCCAGCAACGATGGCGAGTCGACGGGTTCCAGGTGTCGCGGCCACGAGGGCGGCGATCGAGTCAGGGTCGGTCACATCCACTTTCAACGCGGAGGCCTCAGCGCCCGAGGCGACGAGCTCGTCTGCGCGTGCGGCCGCGGCATCCCGTTGAATGTCGGCGAGCACGACCGGCCCCGATCGGGCGAGCGTGCGCGCGACTTCCGCACCGATCCCCTGCGATGCTCCGACAATGACGGTAAGCGGTTCAGTGGGCACGGTGTGTTGTCTCTTCTCGTTGTCGCTCGTCGGATGAGATCACTCCCTGGAGGACGTCGACGGGTCGTCCTTCGGCGGCAGAGATGTATGCGGCCTCGATGAGTGAGACGGAGGCGGCGGCCAGGTCGGCGGGTGCTCGATTCTCGCCGTCGCCTCGGACCAGACGCGCGAAGCTCGTGACTGGTTCTCGGCGTGGATACGAAGGCAGCGCCTCAGAGTTGTGCACGTGTCGGATGAATCCGTCCTCCCCGAAGACCCAGGCCTCGGCCTTCAACAGGTCGTGCTCGACCATCCCCCGGGTGCCGTGGTAACGGATGCGCTGGCGCGCCTCGACCCCGGACGGCGTCGTCCCGGTCGAGGTGGCGGCGCCGATGGCGCCGTTGTCGAGGCGGAACGTCAGGGCGTTGACGATATCGACGGGAAGGCCGCGATTGTCGAAGTAGGCGAAAGCCTGTGCGGCTTGGATATTCGTGTTCCAGAACAGGTTGCCCAGGAGGTGCGTGAGCTGGCTCTGTCCTTGACCCCCGCCGGAGAGCGTCGGATCGGCGTAGCTCATGCCGTGCGGCGCCGCGGGGTCGTGCGCCTGCGCGGCGAACCGCCCGACCCCGCTGAACAGTTCCTGGGTGTGGGACGAGAACTCGGCATTGACGCTCACCAGATCGCCGATGTCGTTTCGCACGATATCCCGGACGGTCGGGGCGGTGGTCGCGTATTGGTAGGTGAGGCCGACCGACAGGTGTCGACCGGAGGAACGGGCGAGCGACACGAGCGCCCAGGCGTCCTCCGCAGTGGTGGTCATCGGCTTCTCCACCAGAACATGCACTCCTGCACGCAGCAACTGCTCGACGAGGGGACGGTGGGTCGTATGCGGAGTCGCGACCACCGCGCAATCCACCTGCACCGACCGGAGCATCTCGCCCACGTCGGTGAACGCGGCAGCGCCGCCGAAATCCGCGGCGGCCGAGTTGGCCCGGTCGAGGCTCGGGTCGCAGACCGCGGCCAACGAGATCGTTCGATCTTCGGCGATCGCCGGCAGGTGAGCGGCGTGCGCCCACCATCCGGCTCCCACCATCGCAAAGCGGAGCTGGTCGCTCACGCGAACTCCTCGAGCAGTTCACGGGAGATCGGGCGGACGAGTTCGAATTCCGGGTTCAGGTCGAGGCCGAAGCCCGGGGCCCCCGTCGGAGCCACGTGGCCATCGACGGGGAGCGGCTCGCCGAGCAGCAACGGCGCTTGGAATGGCACGATGCTGTCGCAGTCGCCCCGCATCACGGGGAACTCCGCGAAGGTCGCCTCTGAATAGGCGGAGAGGAAGTGGTAACTGTAGACGCCGCCCACGTGCGGAATGATGCGCTTTCCATAGGACGAGGCGACGGCAGCGATGCGCTTCATCTCGGTGATCCCCCCGCACCAGGTGGGGTCGGGCTGGAGGATGTCGACGCCGGCCTCGCAGAGCAGGCGGAATCCGGCCGCCGTGTACTCGTGCTCACCCGTGTTGAGGGTCATCGATGCTGGCATGCGTCGACGCAGTTCGGCGTGCCCGGCATAGTCATCGGGTCGCAGCGGCTCCTCCAACCAGCGGAAGCCCAGCGGCTCGACGGCTTCGGCCAACCGCACCGCATAGTCGACGTCCAGCGACATCCAGCAGTCGAAGTAGAGCGGGAAGTCGTCCCCGACGGCGTCTCTCGCTCGCTTCGCCCGCTCGACGTTGCGACGAAAACCCTCCTCGCCTTCGCTAGGGCCATATGTCAAGGGGAGCTTGGCGCCCAGAAAGCCCAGCTTCTCGATCGGGCCAGCGAGCGGGCCGGTCGCGTACATCGGGATGTCGATCGATGTCGAACCGCCCAGCAACTCGAAGACCGGCATTCCGGTCAGCCGCCCGTGCAGGTCCCAGATGGCGAGATCCACCGCGGAGATCGCGTGGAGGACGATCCCCTTTCGCCCGTAAAGAAGGGTGCTTCTGATCATGCGGTCGGAAACGGCCTCGTGCGCGAAGGCGGATTGCCCCTCGACGATATCCGCCAAGTGGAGTTCGACGATCGCCGCGGTGGCAAGTCCTCCGTTGGTCGTCCCGATCCCGATTTCACCGGATGCGCTCTCCACCTGCACGATGACGGTGCGTCCGGAGTCGCGCCCATTCGACGACGGACGATCGTCTCTGAACTCCGGATATTTCGTCATCGGGTTCGCGACCTTCCCCCGCCGCCAATCCCGCACGTCTTCCGGCGCGTCTGGTGACGTGGCGTCGGCCGCCCGCGAAGGTGACTTCACCACCGACGCGGTGACGGAGACGATGGTGTCGTGACGGGGCATGAGTTCAGTCCATTCTTGGGTGGTCGTCGTCGCTGACGAACGCCACGTCGTGGCTACCGGAGTCGAGGCCGGCCCGCGAGGGAAGACCCCCCACGACTCAGCGACCGACGCATGGGCGACAGTGTCATCTCCGGCCCACAAAGACAGATTAGAACGTTTCAACTTCGGCGCGCAATCCCTGCGTTCCCGACAGGAAGAGTGCGGGACGGCGTCGGAGGGGAACACGCACGATCGACGATGACGTCGACGTGTCCGGCCGGCTTGTTCCGCTGGCGCTGGTGACACAATGAGGACGAACGTGTGACGAGCCCCGAGGAGGCCCCTCCATGGCCCGGGATGACCCGAACGCGCCCGTCACCCTGAACGACGTTGCCCGTGAAGCGCGCGTATCGCCCGCCACAGCGTCGCGGGCGTTGAATGGCAGCAGCCGCAAAGTAGCCGATGCGTATCGAGACCGAGTACTGGCGGCCGCGGCCCGGCTTCGTTACACCCCCAACCTCTCCGCACAGGCGACCGCGAGAGGCAGCTCTCGCAGTGTTGCCCTGATCGTCGCGGACATCGCCGATCCCTATTTCTCATCGATCGCGGCGGGAGTCATTCGAGGGGCCGAGGAGGCGGGTCTCGTCGTCACGATGGCGATCACCGACCGAGATTCGGCTCGCGAGTTGGAACTGGTGCGTGCCATGCGCGGTCAGCGTCCGCGCGTGCTGATCCTGGCCGGATCACGCCTGACCAGTGACCCTCGTGAGCCACTGCTCGGCGCGGAACTCTCGGCCTTCGCCCAGTCCGGAGGGCGTGTGGCGTTCGTCAGCCCAACGGCGCTCCCGTTTCCGAGCGTTCCACTCGAGAATTACGCCGGTGCGAAGGCACTCGCGCTGCGACTCGTCGAGCTCGGCTACCGCAGGTTCTCGGCGATCACCGGACCAGCTCGACTTAGAACGGCCTCGGATCGTCTGTCGGGTTACCTCGCCGGTCTCGCCGAGCATGACCTCACGGTGCCGGAATCCCTGATCTCGTCGACGTCTTTCACGCGCGACGGCGGATACCAGGGGGCGCGTGATCTCTCTCAGTCGGAGGGTTTCGACGACGTGGATCTCGTCTTCGCGGTCAATGACGTCATGGCCGTCGGAGCGATGTCCGCGCTTCGCGAGCTCGGCCTGACGCCGGGTCTCGACATCGGCGTGGCCGGTTATGACGACATCCCGACTGTCCGCGATGTATCGCCCGGTCTCACCACCGTGCACATCCCGCTGGAAGAGGTGGGTCAACAAGCCCTTCGGCTCGCTCTGACACCGGAGTCATCGGACCTTGAAACCGACGGACCGTTGTCGGTGACCGTGGTCGTTCGCGAGAGCACCCCACCCCGCACAGACCTGCAGCGGTAGGCGGTGCGGCGCGCTCTCGCTCACGCCATTCGGGCGAGGTCCGCAAGACTGACCTCGTGACGAAGTGGCGTCCCGGAACTCAAACGCAGAGCCTCCTCGAGGGCGCTCTGCCCGACGCGGAGCAGCTCGTTGCCCTGGGAACCCGCCAGATGTGGGGTGAGATAGACATTGGTGAGGCTGCGCAGTTCGTGATCCTCGGGAAGCTCACCGGGGTCGGTGACGTCCAGAATGGCCCGAATCCGGCCAGATCGCAGCCGAGTAATCAACGCATCTTGGTCGACCAATGAAGGTCGTGCGGTGTTGATCAGCGCCGCTCCGTCAGGCATCAGAGAGACCAACTGCTGGTCGATCAGGTGGTGAGTCTGCGGGATCGCCGGCGCGTGAAGGCTCACGATCGAACTCGACCGCACCAGTTCCTCGAGTTCGCACGCGCGCGCTCCCAGCTTCTCGGCTTCCTCGGGCGAGAGGAATGGGTCATAAACGAGCACGTCGAAGTCGAACGGCCGCAGGAGTTCGAGCAGCCGCCGCCCGATCCGGGAGGCGCCGACGATGCCGATCGTTGTTCGATAGTTGCCCATCGTGCGGAACTCTGTCCTGAGGTTCAGCCCCGTAGATCGCCGGGCGTATTCGCGCGAGATCCAGAAGACATCCTTGCCGGCGAGCAGGATCATCCCGAGGGCGAACTCCGCCACGGGAAGCGCGTTGGCGTCCGCTGCGGTCGATACGGCGATCCCGCGCGCCCACACCTGCGGATCGAGGTGAGACTTCACGCTTCCCGCCGCATGCATGATTCCGCGGAGTCGGGGCATACGGTCGAGCTCCGCCGGTCCGATTCGGGGCGACCCCCAACTGGTGATCAGCAATTCGACGCGTGCAAGCGCATCGTCGTCCACCTCGCTGAACGATTCGAGGGCGGACTCGGAGTCGACGGCGAATGTCGAGCTCAGGGCTCGCCATGCCTCGGCGGAGAACAGGCGATTGGGCAGATCGCGCTGCATGGCGAGGAGCGCTCTCATTCGGAGGTCTCCGCGGATGATCGGGTGCGGTCCAGGAGGTCGCGCAGGTATTCGCCCTCCGGAGCCAAGAGGCGCGGGTCGTCGTCCGGAAGGAACTCGAGCAGCATGTCGTGCGGACCAGCCGACCCGAGGAGCCGGGCGCACACCGCAGCCCACAGCGATTCACGTTCTGCGAGCCGGCGCCGCTCGGTCTGCGGCCACCAGGAGAAGACGTGGATGCTGCTTGTCGAGTCGATCAACGAGCCAAGACTCGCGAGGGCCCGATCGTCATCCATTCCGATGGGTGGCTGCCAGTAGGTGCGGAGGTTGGGATGTCCGATCTCCCGCACCAGGTCGGCTGCCGAGGAGGTCGTGTCGGTCAGGGTGCCGCTGTGGAACTCGGTTCCCAGTTCGATCCCCGCATCGGCGGCGGAATCGGCTGCGTCGCGCAAGCGGTCGATTGTGGCGGTGCGGCTCCTCGCCGTCGCTTCTGCGGACCCTGTTGACCCGGCCCACACGCGCACCCGTGGAGCACGCAAGGCGTGAGCTGTCTCCAACACCCGTCCGAAGTCGTTGTCCTCCGCCCGCCAATAGCTGCCGTAAGAGAGGACGCGGAGTTCGGCCGCCTCGGTCTCATCCGCCACGGCGCGAGCACGGCGTGCGTCCCCGACGGGGACATGGATATCCGCACCCCACTCGATACCGTCCAGGCCGGTCCGCGCCACCTCCGCGATCACGTCTGAAGGTTCGAGTGCGCGCAGTGACACCGAGCAGACCCCGGTTGTCACGGAGCGAGATGTGGTCACGATCACGACAACTCTCTTGGGAAATGACGTCGAGCAACAGCGTAGTCGGAAAACGCTTTCCCATGGATGAGCGAGCCCTCTGGCGCGACTGGCGGGCTCCACGCTCCTCCGGGTATCGGTTCGAGAACACCCCGTCCGGGCCGAGCCGATCGAACAGCACTCTCGCGTAGCTGAGCCGCGAGCGCACCGCCCCGAGAACGCCGCTCTCGACCTTGTTCGCCTTGAACCAGTGCGCAGGTGTGGAGGCGTGCAGCGACGCGAACGACGGGAGGCTGCTGCGCAACGCGGCGCATCCGGGATTCAACGCGAACCATCTTGCAGACCACCGGGCCTCGCCCCCGCAAACCGGCTCGGCCGCCAGGACAGCACGGACACGCTGGTGCCCCGCTGCGTGCCACTATGGAGCGATTCAGGCAGGAGTTGAGGGATGGCGACGAAGAGCATTCGCGATGTGGCGGAGCGCGCGGGAGTCTCGGTGGGAACCGTCTCCAACGTGCTGAACAATCCGGCCAAGGTCTCATCGGCTTCCGTTCAGCGGGTGCAGGCGGCCATCGAAGAACTCGGCTATGTCCGCAACGACGCCGCACGCCAGTTGCGTGCCGGGCGCAGCACCACCATCGGGCTCGTCGTGCTCGATGTGCGCAACCCGTTCTTCACCGACGTGGCGCGCGGGGCCGAAGACGAAGCGGCGACGCACTCCCTCTCGGTGATCCTCGGCAACAGCGACGAGAACAGCGAGCGCGAGGCCGGGTACCTCGACCTGTTCGAGGAGCAACGGGTGCACGGCGTCCTGATCTCGCCCTACGGCGACGTCGGCCCGCGGTTGGCCAGGCTGCGCAGTCGGGGCATCCCCGCCGTCCTGGTCGACCGCATCAGCGGCGACGGCGCATTCAGCTCGGTCTCGGTCGACGACGTGGCGGGCGGACGCCTCGCCGCGCGCCACCTGCTCGACACGGGGAGGCGTCGCATCGCGTTCGCCGGGGGACCGCTCGACATCCGTCAGGTCTCCGACCGTCTGATGGGGGCCCGCACTGCCGTCGACGCGGAGCCGGATGCCACGCTCGAGGTGATCGAACTCTCGGCGTTGACCGTGCTGGAGGGCAGTCGTGCCGGCGAGGCCCTCCTGGCCCGCACAGCCGAGGATCGTCCCGACGCGGTCTTCGCCGCGAACGACCTCGTTGCCACCGGTCTGCTGCAGGCTCTCGTCATGCACGGTTCGATTCGCGTGCCAGCCGACATCGCCCTCATCGGCTTCGACGACATCGATTTCGCGCGTGCCGCAGTCGTGCCCCTGTCGTCGGTCCGGCAGCCGAGTCAGCTGATCGGCCGAACGGCCGTTCAACTGCTCATCGAGGAGGCCGGCGATCCGACGCTGGCGCCTCGGCAGGTGGTCTTCCAGCCGGAACTCGTCGTGCGGGCGTCGACCGGCCCATCATGACATCCGGCGGGGCCACCGTCAGCGCCCGCTGCCCGCGGTGGGACCCCAGATCTTGCGGAGCGCATCGGCCAGACCCCAGCGGGGCGAGGTGTGGCCGTTGCACATGACCGCGATCACGGTCTCGCGATCCGGGGAGACGATGAAGTCGCTGATGTAGCCCCCGATCCGGCCGCTGTGGCTGAGGCCGCCACTGGGCTGGATGTAGATCCCCGCCGCGTCTTCATCCCCGGTACCGTCGCCGACGGCTCCGACCGCGAAGTCGTCTTGGATGATGTCGCCCGCCCGGTACTGGTCGCCCCACCTGGCCAACTCCGACGGCGTGGTGATGATGCCGCTGTAGCCGTATGCGGTCCATCCTGACTGCTGCAGGTTCAGATCGTCGTCGTACGACAGTGCGACGTCGGGCGCCTGGAGGGTTGGCGCGACGACCATCGCCAGGCCGAGCGGCCTGAAGATGTGATCGGCCAGATAGGTCGGCAGCGGCGTGCCGCTGACCCGGCCGACCACCTCGGCGAGCAGCACGTAGTTCGAGTTGGAGTACTCGTAGCCGGTTCCCGGGTCGAGCTTCTTCTCGCGCCGGATCGCGTTCAGCGTCGTCTGCTCGTCGGCGGCCTGGGTGAACCCGATCCCCTCCTTGCCGAGTTCGACCCAGTAGTCCGGGATGCGGCTGGTGTGGTGCATGAGCTGATCGAGCGTGATCGTCGCGCCCCACGCAGGCAGCCCGTCGACATACTTCGCGATCGGGTCGCTCAGCTTCAGCTTGCCCTGCCGCTGCAGTATCAGGATCGCCGTCGCGGTGAACTGCTTCGACACCGACGCGATGTCGAAGCGGGTGCTCGTCGTGTCCGGGGTCTTGGTGACGAGGTCGGCAAGACCGCCGGCCCCTGCCCAGACGACGCGGCCGTGTCGCGCGACCGCGGCCGAGCATCCGGGTTGGGTCGCGTTCACCAACGTGGCGACCGCGTGGTCGCTCTTCGCCTTGTTCGCGGCGCGCGCCGCATCGCGCGCCACCGTCGCGGCAACGGGGCGATGGGCGGCCGCGCGCATCGGGGCCGGGGCGAGCACCACGGCCACGACCACTCCGAGCACGACCACGGCGGCGACCGCGCCCAGCGCCCACCCGATCACCCGCGGCGTCGACCTCATCGCCCTACGCTAACCGTTCGCGACGAACGGTCCGGAGCGATCCGGAAGAAGGCCGCCGCGTGCGGCGCGACCAGCGCGCTGATCCCACCCGACGTGGTCGATCGACTCCCCGACCAGACATCCCGGATGTCGAAACCCGACCCACGGAGCCCGACCGCCGAGGCGGTGGTCGAGATGGTCCTCGGCGAATCCGTCGAATTGAAGAGGACGACGGCCCGTCCGCCATCGGCCAGCGGCTTGCTGAGCACCCAGATCCCGCCACTGCCTGCGGGCTCTCCGTTCTGGGCGATCAGAGACGCCTGGCCGCCCCGAGGGTCCTGATCGATCGCGATCACCTCGCGATTCGAATAGATCGCCAGATCGTCGGGGTCGAGGGATCGGATGTCCGCCCCCGAAATCAGCGGGGCAGCCATCGCGGCCCACAGAGTGAACTCCGTGCGCTCCTCGGTCGGCGTCATTCCGCCGTTGCCGACCTCGAGCATGTCCGGGTCGTTCCAGCCGCCCGGGCCCGCGAACTGCGACAGCCCGACGTTCTGCCGGAAGATCTCGAGCATCGAGGCATAGCTGTCTGCGATGTCATGGGTCGTGCGCCACGACTGCCCGATTCCGTGGGCCCAGGTCCACGGGCGGTGGACGCCCCACTCGCAGATCGCCAAGAAGATCGGCCGTCCGGTCGCCAGCAGGGCGTCGTGCATGGCGGTGAAGCGCGCGATGTACTGCCGCGTGCTCGACCGCCCGGCATGGTTGCAGTTGTCGTACTTGAGGGTGTCGACGCCCCACCTCGCAAAGGTCTGCGCGTCGACTTGCTCGTGACCCAGACTGCCGGGGAATCCCGCGCAGGTCTCGGTGCCGGCGTCCTCGTAGATGCCGAGCGAGAACCCCCGGGCGTGAAGGGAGCGCGCCACGGCGGCGATCCCCTGCGGGAACTTGACCGGATCCGGGACGAGCTCGCCGGTGTGCGGGTCGCGCTGGTGCGTCATCCAGCAGTCGTCGATATCGACGGACCGGTAGCCCAGCTTCTGCAGACCGCTCGCCGCCAGGGCATCGGCGGTGCGTTCGACGAGCTCGGCATCGACCGCGCAGCCGAAGTGGTTCCAGCTGCTCCACCCCATCGGCGGAGTCCGGCCGAGAGCTGTCGCCGGTGGGATCGCTCGCGGCGATGCGGGTCGAAGCCCGAGCAGCGCCACGCTCAGCGCCACGCTCAGCGCCACGATGAGCACCGCTGCCGAGGCGGCGGCGAGAACGAGCCGCCGCGGCGTCGTGGTCCGAACCGACACGCTGCCAGTATGCGGGTCAGCTGACGGGAGTGACCTTCGCCGCGGTCTTGGGATTGTGCGCATTGTCGGCCAGGTCGAGGCCCGCGTTGGTTCCGGCGCGGCCCATCATCTCGTCGGCCTGCTTGGCATCCAGCTCGGGACGCTTGCTGCCCTGGTATTCGAACACCAGCTCCAGGTGCGGGTGGATCCAGATGGAGCGCCGACCGCTTCCCTGCGCCGGGGCCTCCGTCCAGCTCAGCACGAACCCTTCATTGCGGCGGACCTTGCTGATGACGACCGCTTGCAGATGCGCGAGCAGGCGGTCCTCGACCTCGATGTGCATGCCTCGAGCTCCGTAGATCAAACGTCCCATGAGGGCTTTCTACCCGATCCGCGGTCGCCAAGGGAACCACTTCGTGCGCGAGAGCGCAAGCCCGCGCGGACCGGGCCGACAGATCCTTATGGTCGTCGGATGTCGATCACCCTGTATATCGCCGGCGGATCGTTCGACCTCGCTGACCGCTACTCCACCGATGAGGTGCTCACCTGCCTCGATTCCGACCATGAGGGACGCCTGAGCTTCGACCTGACCGGAGGCGACCAGATCCTCATCCATGTCCCGGTGGGTTCCGACTGGCTGGTGCGCTCCCCCTCGAGCGTGTAGCGGCGTCGGACGCCGCTCGTATCCTCGCCCCATGGCCGAGGGTGTCGAAGCGTGGTGGGCGCGACGACAGTTCACGCACGACACCGACGTGCCGTTCCCGGTCGGCACGTATCGCGAGGCGTGGGCGCCCTATCCCGCGCTGATCCGGCAGTACCACCCGGAGTTCAATGCGGGCATCACCCTCACCCAGATCCCGCCGGCCGCCGAGGTGCTGCTGCTCTGGCAGTGCGAGGCGGGCCATCTGTTCGCTGCGACCCCCGCCGAGCAGCGCCGGCGGCCGGGGCGTGAGCGCCGCCGCTCGTCATGGTGCCCGGAGTGCTCGCTCCAGGCCACGCCGCCGCGCATCCGGCCGACACGCATTCGACCGGACGCCGCGCGACCCGTCGGCGATCCCCCGCGGCCCCGAGCATCGCGTGTCACGCCGCTGTGCCCGAAGACGCCGCAGCTGCCGGTCGGCGACCCGTTCCCCAGCGAATGCGCGCCGGCCACCGCATCCGCCGTCGAAGCGCAGTTGCGGCAGGACCTCGCCGAGCGCCTCGAGTTCACTCCCGGCCTCACCGCGGTGCGCGTGGCGCGGCCCTTCTTCGAGCACCTCGAGGTGTGGCCCGACATCGTCCTCCCCGAACTGCGCATCGCCGTCGAATACGACAGCACCGGGCGGCACGGCCTCGAGCATGTGGGCAGGCGTCAGGGTGCCGACCTGCGCAAAGACCGCGCGCTGCGGCAGGCGAGGTGGGAGGTCGTGCGCCTCCGCACCGGACGGCTCGAGAAGCTCGGCCCGTGGGACCTGCAGGTCTCGGGCACGGGGAAGAAGACGCTGGCGGCGCTGCTCGACGTGTTCCGGGCGATCCGGGGGGAGCTGATCGTGGAGGCCTACCGGCGGTGAGCCCTACCCGCGCTGCGCACCAGCCAGCGCCGCGGCCTCGCTGATCCAGCGCGCGTATAGATCCCACGGATCCC
>DASTNC010000090.1:0-5384 GCA_035721225.1 Pseudolysinimonas sp. | reverse complement strand
CGCGCTCGTACTGGGCTCGCTTCTTGGACAGGATGAGGCGACCCTCTTTGTCCTCCTTCTGGAGAACGAGGGCTTCGACCATGTCACCGACGTTGACGACCTCTGACGGGTCGACGTCGTGCTTGATCGAGAGTTCGCGGGAGGGGATGACGCCCTCCGTCTTGTAACCGACGTCGAGGAGGACCTCGTCACGATCGATCTTGACGACGGTTCCTTCGATGAGGTCTCCGTCGTTGAAGAACTTGAGGGTCTTCTCGACAGCGGCGAGAAAGTCCTCAGCAGATCCGATGTCATTGATCGCGACCTGCTTGGCGACCGAAGCGGTCGTTGTGGTTGTCATGTAGTAGTTGCTCCGATAATTCCTGCGGCCGGGATGACGCACAGGGGTGAGGGCCACGGACGTGGTGAAGCGGTGCTGATGTCGCCCGAGGCAGGCTGATATGGATGTCGCGAAAGCGACGTTCTAGCTTAGCGGGCCCCGTGAGGGCGTCGCCAGTCGGGCGACTGGCTACTTCTTGACCTGCCGCAGGTCGGTCTCCACCCGCAGCACGTTCACCGGCTTGTCGAGTCCGGCTTGCTGCGCGGTCCCCTGCGAGATCGGCTCCGACAGGAAATAGCCCAGCTGGCCCTTGTCGTCGGTGGCCGACCCGACGAAGTTGTAGTACCAGCGGGCCGAGTGCGTCGACGGCGGTGCGGTCGGTGTCGCGGTCGCGCCGGGCGTCGCGGTGGGCGCGGGCGTGTCGTAGTCGTAGCGGACCGTCCACGGCTTGACCGAAACGGTCTTCCTGATCGACGCGATGATCGTCGTGGCCTCGGAGTCGCTCAGGCCGATGTACAGCAGGGTGCGATGCGTCTCGAGATACGAGATGCCGCCCTGCGACGAGGACGCAACGGTCGAGTAATAGCAGGTGGGGGTCGGAGACGAGGGCAGATTGAAGATCTTCGGCACGTCCGCCGCGTCGTACTTCTTGACCGTTGTCGCCGAGTCGTCGGTCAGCAGCACCTTCGAGATGACGCCCGCGCAGTCGTCGACCTTGGCGCCGGTCGGAGCCGGGGTGCACCCACTGAGCGCGATCGCGGCGACGACGAAGGCAGCGGTCGCGGCACTGGCACGGAAGAGAAAACGGGGCACGGGGTCGACTCCTATGAGGATCGGTCTCGACACCAGCCTAACCAGCCCTGGACGTCACGCTGCTCTCCCGGCCTCGACGACCTGCTTCGCGGCCCGCTCCCGGGCGGAATACCGGAGGCGTCCCCGGCTTCGAGCAGCCGTTCCGGCAGGGCCCATCCGCTGAAAGCAGGCGTGGCTTAGGCCAGCAGACTCGACCGGAGGGTGTCGAGGCCGACGCCGCCCAAGTCGAGAGCCCGCTTGTGGAACGCCTTGATGTCGAAGGCCGCACCCTCGCGCTTCTTGACCTCGTCGCGCAGCTGCTCCCAAATGCGCTGACCGACCTTGTACGACGGGGCCTGGCCCGGCCAGCCGAGGTAGCGGTTGACCTCGAAACGGATGAACGAGTCATTCATGTTCACGTTCGCGCGCATGAACTCGAGGGCGTCGTCGGCCGTCCAGGTGCCGGTGCCGTTCAGGTTCGGCTTGCCGAGATGCACGCCGATGTCGAGCACGACACGAGCGGCCCGCATGCGCTGGCCGTCGAGCATGCCGAGCCGGTCGGCGGGGGTCTTCAGGTAACCCAGTTCGTCCATCAGGCGCTCGGCGTAGAGCGCCCACCCCTCGGCATGACCGCTGGTGCCCGCCAGGCTGCGGCGCCAGGTGTTCAGCATGGCGCGGTTGTAGACGGCCTGGCCGAGCTGCAGGTGGTGCCCAGGAACGCCCTCGTGGTACACCGTGGTCGTTTCGCGCCAGGTGTCGAACTCGGTGACGCCCTCGGGAACGCTCCACCACATGCGCCCCGGGCGGCTGAAGTCGTCGTTCGGGGAGGTGTAGTAGATCCCGCCCTCCTGAGTCGGAGCGATCATGCACTCGATGGTCTTGATCGGGTCCGGGATGTCGAAATGGGTGCCCGAGAGCTCGGAGACGGCCTGATCGGCCAGGTTCTGCATCCATTTCTGCAGGGCATCCGTGCCGTGCAGCTTGTGGGACTCGTCGGCCTCCAGGAACGCGATGGCTTCGTCGACCGACGCGCCGGGCTTGATCTGACCTGCGATCCGAGTCTGCTCGTCCACCATGCGAGCGAGCTCCTCGATGCCCCACTCGTAGGTCTCGTCGAGGTCGATGACGGCGCCGAGGAATCGGCGCGAGTGCAGCGCGTAGAGGTCGCGGCCGACGCCATCCTGCTCGCTCGCCTTCGGCGTGAGTTCGACCTCGAGGAACTCGGCGAGCTCGGCGTAGGCGGCCGCCGAGGCCTCAGCACCCCTGCGCAGTTCGGCCTTCAACGAGTCGGAGAGCTCTCCCCCGCCCTCAAGGGCGGCCGAGCCGGTGAAGTCGAAGAAGAAGCCGAGCGGGTCGGCGTGACGGCGCACGCCGTTGGCCGTCTCGATCACCTGTCGCCGGGCCGGAACCACGCCGTCGGCGATGCCCATGCGCAGGGTCTCGATGTACCCGTCGACGGCACCCGGCAGATTGCCGAGTTTCTGGGCGATGGTCGCCCAGTCCGATTCGGTCGCGGTGGGCATCAGGTCGAACACGTCGCGCAGCGACTGCGCGGGCGACGCGATGACATTCACGTCGCGCTCGTGCAACTTGGCCGCGTGATACTCGGCACTGAGCTTCAGCTCGGCCAGCAGGTCGGTCTTCGTCACCTCGTCGACGGAATCGACGGGTGTCGCCGCCTCGAGCTCGGCGATCACGGCATTGCCGGCCGCAAGCTGAGCCTCCTGGCCGGCCGGTGAGTAGTCGGCGTACTCGCCGTAGCGACCCGGGATGCCGACCCAGACCGCGACATCCGGGTCGAGATCGGCCAGGGTCGTCACCCACTTCTCGGCGATCGCATCGATCGGGGTCGACGGACGGGCGGACGACGGCGCGGCGTCACTCATCCCGCAAGCCTAATCACGGGCCCCCGCTGCCGACAGGTCGGTCTGCGCTGTTCGCCGGCGCGACCCGGCTAGTCCTTGTCGAGGTCGGTAGCGAGCACCGCGACCAGCTCGTCGAGCGCCGCATCGGAGCCCTCGGCGTCCGACGAGAGGGTGACCTCCTCGCCGTGGCCGATGCCCAGCGAAAGCACGCCGAGAATGCTGGCGGCATTCACGCTCTTACCTGCTGCCGACGTGATCGTGATGGTCACGCCGGTCTTGGCCGCGGCTTGGCTGAACAACGAGGCAGGCCGGGCGTGCAGCCCGACGCTGGAGGCGACGACAACGGTGCGCTCGGACATGGTGTGACCTCCCGGGTCTTGCTCGAACCCTACGTCTCGATGGTGACATGGATCGCTTCGGCGTGCGGAGCGATCTCGATGCCGCCTACTCCTCGTCGTCAGGCGCAAGAACCTGGTACACCTGCTCGGACGTCGTGGCGGCGCGCAGGGCGTTCGCCCGTTCGGAGTCGAGAAGAATCGTCGCGAGCTGCGACAGCAAGGCGATATGACCATTCCCCTTCGCGGCGATGCCCACGACCACACGCACGTCGTGTCCGTCCCAGTCGACACCATCGGGAAAGCGGAGCACGACGATCGCGTCACGCGTCACCGCGCCGTTGCCGGCGAGGGTGCCATGCGGGATCGCCACGCCCTCGCCCACATAGGTCGAGATCCTGTTCTCCCTCTGGAGCATGGCGTCTGGGTATCTCTCATCGACCGCCCCCGCTTCGACGAGCAATGCGCCCGCCTGGCCGATGGCGTCGTCACGACCGGATGCGTGGGCGTCGAGTCGGATCGACGACTCCGCAAGCAGGTCGACGAGCGGAACCGCGTTGGCCGGTTCATCGGTTGCCATCTGGTGAACTCCTCGGAGGTTGATGCGCCTGGGTTAGGTCTCGGCGACGCCGGCGCGCATCGTCAGTGCGCGGCAGCATCCCAATTCGGGCCTGATCCGATCTGAACGTCCAACGGCACGCTCAACTCGGCCGCGCCCGCCATGCGCGAGCGCACGATCTCGGTCAGCTCGTCGAGCTCGCCCGCCGCGACCTCGAGCACCAGTTCGTCGTGCACCTGCAGCAGCATCCGCGACCCCAGCTCGCGCGAGCGGATATCGGCGTCGATGTCGAGCATCGCGCGCTTGATGATGTCGGCCGCCGACCCCTGGATCGGTGAGTTGAGCGCCTGACGCTCGGCGTTCTCGCGCAGCACGCGGTTGGTCGACGTGAGATCGGAGAACGGCCGGCGCCGCCCGAAGATCGTGGTGGTGTAGCCGTCGGCCCGAGCCTGCTCGACGACACCGCGCAGGTAGTCGCGCACCGCGCCGAAGCTGGCGAAGTAGTCGGCCATGAGCTCGCGCGCTTCGGACACCTCGATGCGCAGCTGCTTCGACAGCCCGAAGGCGGAGAGCCCGTACGCGAGCCCGTACGACATCGCCTTGACCTTGGTGCGCATGGTCGGCGTCACGTCTGCCGGATCGACCTTGAAGATGCGCGCACCGACGAAGCGGTGCAGGTCTTCGCCGGAGTGGAAGGCCTCGATCAGCCCGGAGTCTTCAGACAGGTGCGCCATGATCCGCATCTCGATCTGCGAGTAGTCGGCGGTCAGCAGCGTCTCGAATCCGTCGCCCGGGCGGAAAGCCGACCGCACCTCGCGCCCGACCTCGGTCTTGATCGGGATGTTCTGCAGATTGGGATCATTCGACGAGATGCGCCCGGTGGCCGAGCCGGTCTGCTCATAGGTGGTGTGCACGCGGCCGTCGGCGCCGATGCCTTTTTCGAGGGTCTCGACGATCTGCCGGATCTTCGTGGCATCGCGGTGCTGCAGCAGCAGCTCGAGGAAGGGATGGGGATGCTGCTCCTGCAGATCGATCAGGCTTGCGGCATCCGTCGAGAAGCCCGTCTTGTTCTGCCGCGTCTTGGGCATGCCGAGCTGGTCGAACAGGACCTCCTGCAGCTGTTTCGGCGAGCCGAGGTTGACTTCGCGGCCGATCTCGGCGTACGCCTTCTGGGCGATCTCGGCGGCCTGCGTGCCGAGCCGCGAGTTGAGCTCGGCCAGCACCGGTTGGTCGACGGTGACGCCCTGGATCTCCATGCGCGCCAGCACCGGGATGAGCGGTGCCTCGATCTCGCGAGACACCCCGAGCGACCCCGGATCCAATCGCTGCATGAGCTCGTCGGCGAGCCTGAGCAGGTACCAGGCCTCGGTCGCCGGACTCAGAGCCTCGGTCTCGGGTACCAACTGGCTGGGATCCGGTTCGGGCAGCGTCTCGCCGAGGTAGTAGTAGGTCAGCCCGCCCAGGCTGTCGGCCTTCGTGCCCGGACGGAGCAGCCACGCGCCGAGGGCGGTGTC
>DASTNC010000089.1:0-52552 GCA_035721225.1 Pseudolysinimonas sp. | reverse complement strand
GCTGGGCCGAGGAGCAATACGCGGCGGTCGCGCACGAACCCGCGACCCCGGCTCACGACGTGCCGCTGACCGCGCCGACCCCGACGGTGGCCGACCTGGTCGCACCGTCGGACAAGGTGCCGTCGTAGTCGCGAGCAGTCCCCGGCGCTCGGCGGCCGCAGCCGCCGAGCGCAGCTCACCCGAGTCGCCGCCGCGCTCGCTCTAGACTTCTGCTCGAGCCGATCCGGGTCGACCCCCCGTAGCTCAGTGGATAGAGCATCCGGTTTCTACCCGGCTGGTCGGGAGTTCGAATCTCTCCGGGGGGGCCATCCACTTGAGCGGGCTACACCGCCTTCGCCAGCGCGGTCAGCACCTGGGGCAGCGTCGGCACGCCCTGCGCGCGGAACACCTCGGCGCCGTCCGACGAGCGCACGATGACCGTCGGGGTCACCAGGATGCCGTCGACCTCGGCCTGCGCCTCGAACGCCACCACGTCGCGCTCGACGATCTGCGCCGCGGGCACCAGCCGCGCCGCATCCGCCAGCACGGCTCGCGTCAGGTGGCACGGCTCGCAGAACGCTGAGGTGTACAGGTCGACGATCACACCGGGGGCAACCGCGCCCCGCCCTCCACGATTCCCCGGCCCGGCGTGCGGTCAGCGGGCTTGGGTAGGCTGGCGATGTGGCTGCACAACCCGATGTCCTGGTCTGGATCGACTGCGAGATGACCGGGCTCGATCTCGAGCTCGACGAGATCGTCGAGGTGGCCGTCGTCATCACCGACTACGACCTGAAGCCGCTCGACGCCGGATTCAACATCGTGATCAAGCCGGATCAGTCGGCCCTCGATCACATGGGCGAGTTCGTCACCCAGATGCACACCGAGAGCGGACTCATCACCGAGATCCCGAACGGGGTCACTCTCGCCGAGGCCGAATACGAAGTGCTCGAGTACATCCTCAAGTTCGTTCCGGATGCCGGCACCGCTCCCCTGGCCGGCAACACCATCGGCACCGACCGCTCGTTCCTGGCTAAGTACATGCCGCGGGTCGACGGCCACCTGCACTACCGCAGCGTCGACGTCTCGTCGATCAAAGAGCTGGCGCGGCGCTGGTACCCCCGCGCATACTTCCAGGCTCCCGCCAAGAACGGCGGGCACCGTGCGTTGGCCGACATCCTCGAATCGATCCGCGAGCTCGACTACTACCGCCGCGCGGTATTCGTGGCCGATCCCGGCCCGACCAGCGAGCAGGCGCAGGCGGCGTCCGCCTCGACGGTGGAGTCATGGGCATCCCTCGTGCGGTAATATCGTGGGGTTGCCCGCTCTCCGCGAGGGGGGCGGTGCGCACATGGTGGTTGTAGCTCAGTTGGTAGAGCGCTGGCTTGTGGTGCCGGATGTCGCGGGTTCGAGTCCCGTCATCCACCCCATGTTCGTCGCCTCGTCGTCCGTGCTGTCCAGCACGGACCTCGAGCGCGACACCACAACGCACGGCCAGGTCTCGGCGGATGTGCCGTGGCAGACCGTCGTCTGGAACGATCCGGTCAACCTCATGTCGTACGTGACCCACGTGTTCCGCAGCTATTTCGGCTACAGCAAGCCGGAGGCCGAGCGGCTCATGCTGCAGGTGCACAACGACGGACGCGCCATCGTGGCCAGCGGACCGCGCGAAGAGATGGAGCGCCACACCGAGGCGATGCACGAATACGGCCTCTGGGCCACGGTCGACCGGGTCTCGTGACGGCGGACGCATGAGGATCGAACCCGAGATCACGGGCGTGCTCATCGAGTTGACACCGGCCGAACGCCGGCTGCTCACCACGCTGCTCGCGCAGTACGACGAGCTCGTGCACGACCAGCTGGATGACAGCGATCTGCGCAGCGATCCGGCGCTGGCGCGGCTGTTCCCGAACGCCTATCCGGATGACGAGGAGGCGGCCGCCGAGTTCCGGCGGTACACGCGCGACGGCCTGGTCGAGCGCAAGAGCGCGAACTCGGGGCTGATCGCGGCCGCGCTCATGGCGTCGTCCGACGAGGAGCGCCTCACTGTCGCCCGCGACGACGCCGAGCACTGGCTGCCGGCACTCACCGACCTGCGCCTCGTGCTCGCCGAGCGGCTCGGCATCCATCACGACGACGACCCGCTGCCCGAGAACGAGCTCGCCGATGTCTACCAGTGGCTGGGCGAGCTGCAGTGGGCGCTCGTGGAAGCGCTGGACTGATCATGCTCGACCTCGACCGCGCCGCCTTCGAGAAGCTCGTCATCGATGAGCTCGACCTGCTGCCCGACGAGATGGTCGACGGCATCGAGAACGTCGTCTTCGTCACCGAAGACCGGCCGGATGACGGCTCGCTGGGCCTGTTCGGCCTGTATCAGGGCGTCGCCATCACCCACCGCGAGCGGTACGGCTTCGGCGAACTGCCCGACCGGATCGTGATCTACCGCGAGCCCATGCTGCACGCCTTCCGCACCATGGACGAGCTGCGCGATCAGGTGCACGTGACCCTGGTGCACGAGATCGGCCACTACTACGGGCTCGACGACGACGAGCTGCGCCGGCTCGGCTGGGCCTGAGGGGCGGATGCTGCGCCGGCGACCGGCGCGCTATCGCGTCTGGTCTTCGAGCAGCATGTCGGCGAGCTCGCGCGGGTGCTCGCGCGCGATGAACGCGTCCTCCTGCGCGGCCCAGGGCTGCCAGTAGCGGTCGAAGCGCCCGTCATCGCGGGCCTGCGAGCGGCGGCGGCGCTCGTCTGCGTCGAGCTCGATCCAGATGCCGAAGGTCGCGAGCGCGCGGTTGGCGCGGCTGAGCGCCCCGCATCCCTCGATCACGATCGCGCGCTCAGGATCGAGGGGATGCCACTCCGCCGGCCGCGCCAACGCCCAGTCCCAGCGCGTCCACCCGGGGTCGCGGGCGCGCAGCACCGTCTCGTGCACCGCGTCGGACCCGGCATCGAGCCCCTCCCACCCCGGATACAGCTCGTCGAGGCTGACCAGTTGCGCGTCGAAACGCGGAGCGAGGGCCTGGGCCAGCACGGTCTTGCCGGCCCCGGAGCGCCCGTCGACGAGCACGACGATGCGACGGCCGGCGGCAGCATCGCGAATCGCGCGTTCGAGTTCGGCGTCAGCGCCCAATCAGCACCCACTGACCGGTGGCCACGGCGACTACCACCGCCGTCGCCGCGAGCACGGCGCCGACCACGATGAGCAACACCTCGCGAATTCCGAACCGCGACGGCCTGGCCCAGCTGCGCTGCACGTCGCCCCCGAAGCCCCGCGCCTCCATCGCCGTGGCGAGGGCGCTCCCCCGGCGGATCGAGAGCACGAAGAGAGCGAAGGCGAGACCGGCGAGGCGCCGGATCCGGCCGCGGTCGGCGACGCCGCGCGCCCGACGAGCGAGCTCGAGCGCGATCCAGTCGTTGCGCATCAATCCGACCAGGCGCAGCGCAGCCAGGGCTCCGAGCACGAATCGGGCGGGCAGGTGCAGATGCTGAGCAAGCCCGTCGGCCAGTTCGGTCGCATCCACCGTGGCGAACAGCACGACGGCCGGCAGCGCGATCGCCAGCACCCGTACGGCGGTGATCGCCGCCAACCGCAACGAGCCGTCGGTGACGTGCACGACGAGCAAGTCGAGGTAGACCTGCCCGGACGCGCGGCCGTAGAGCGCGACCGTGAGCCCGGCGAGCGGAGCGGCGATCCACACTGCGGCGGTGCGTCGCCAGAACGCGACCCAGCCGAGTCCGGCGAACGGAAGCAGCACGATCTCGAGCGCCAGCGCGGTGACGGCGGATGCCGCATCAACCGAGAGCGCCAAGGTCACCGCGATCAGCAGCGAGGCCGCCAGCTTGGCAACCGGGTTGATCGCCGCGACACCGTCGCGCGTCACGTCTCCGCCTCCAGAGCCAGCACGTTGGCGCCGATGGCGTCGATGAGCCGCAGGTCGTGGGTGGCGGCCACCACAGCCGTCCCCTCCGAGCGCAGCTGCTCGAGCAGCTCGACCAGCGCGGTCCAGGTCAGCGCATCCTGCCCGAAGGTCGGCTCGTCGAGCACGAGCATCCGGGGCCGGGTGGCGAGCACGGCGCCCACCGAGAGACGGCGCTTCTGCCCGCCGGAGAGGGTGAAGGGATTCGCGGCGGCAAGGGCCCCGAGTCCGAGCCGGGCCAGGAGGTCATCGGTTCGCGACGACACCTCGGCGGCGGGCAGCTTCAGCGCTCTGGGCCCGAGCTCGAGCTCTTCGCGGACCGTGGGCATGAGGAACTGGTGCTCGGGCGCTTGGAAGACCGAGCCGATCCGGCTCACCAGCTCGCGGGAGCGCCAGCGCATCACCTGGGAGCCGATGCCCTCGGCCAACGCCGGCGATGCGCGAACCTCGCCGGCCGCCGGTGCGAGCAGGCCGCCCAGGGTCAGCGCCAGGGTCGTCTTGCCCGAGCCGTTCGGGCCGGTGAGGGCCAGAGCCTCCCCGGCCGACACCGTCAGATCCACCGGGCGCGTGACGGTCGCGGCCAGCGGATGTCCAGCCACCCGGGCGAGCGTGAGCGACTCCCCCGTCAGCAGCGCCGGACGGTCCGTCGGCCCGGGGCGGCGTGCGATCCGCGGCTCGCGTCCCGGCACCCAGACACCGGCCGCAGCCAGTGCCTCGCCCTGAGCAGCGAGCACCGAGCGCGGCTCGCCCTCCGCGACGAGACCGCCGTCGGCGCCGAGCACCACGATCCGGTCGACGACATCGAGCCACGCCTCGACGCGGTGCTCGACGATCACGGCCGTCGAGCCGGTGGCGGCCAGCACGGCCGCGACCGCATCGCGCACGTCTCGCACGCCCTCCGGATCGATGTTCGCCGTCGGCTCGTCGAGCAGCAGCAGGCCGGGCCGCATCGCCAGGGCGCCGGCGAGGGCCAGTCGCTGCTTCTGGCCTCCCGACAGCACCTCGGTGGGATGCTCGAGCGGCAGGTCGAGGCCGACCAGGTCGAGCGCGTCGCGCACGCGCATCCACAATTGCTCCCGCGGCACGCCCAGGTTCTCGCAGCCGAATGCCACGTCGTCGCCGATGCGCGACATGATCAGCTGCGACTCGGGATCCTGAAGCACGAGCCCCGCGGCGCCGCGCGCGGCACGCGGATCGCGCCCGCCGACCGTGAGCGTGCCGGCCTCGTCGCCGTCCTCGTCGCCGCCGAGCACTCCCGCCAGGGCAGCCAGCAGCGTCGACTTTCCCGAGCCGGACGCGCCGAGCAGCAGAACGCGCTCGCCGGCCTCGACGGTGACGTCGATGTCGTGAAGCGCCCATGCCAGCCGACCGGCGTGCCGCCAGCCCCAGCCGCGCGCCCGCACCCCGACCGCGGCGGCGGCCAGGGTCGGCGATACGGCTCCGGAGTTCAGACCCTCACCTCAGACCGCGGGTCGCTGCCGGCCCGAGGCGAAGCGGTCGAGGGCCCCGGTCGGGCCCAGGGCGCGCACGATGAGCCAGCCCACCACGCCGGCGAGCACGACGCCCGAGATCGCGAAGCAGACCAGATAGACGGTGATGTACCAGGGGGTGACGGCCGGGGTGTACAGCACGATGTCGAGGATGCCCCCGCCGATCCCGGCCAGGCCGCCCGCCAGCATCGCGGTCCACACCCGCCAGCTCGAGTAGAGGAACAGGGCGAAGATCAGCTCGGCGCCGAGCCCTTCCACCACCCCGTACAGGATGGTGATCGGGCCGCCCCAGGCGTTGCCGACCAGGGCCTCGACGATCGCGGCCACCAGCTCGGCGAACAGGGCAGCCCCCGGCTTGCGGATGACCAGAGCCGCCAGCACGCCGGCGAGCAACCAGATGCCGTAGCCCAGGCTCTGCACGCCGGGCAGCGCCGCGGCGAACCCCGCCGCCGGGAACTGCCAGGCCCAGTAGACGATGCCGCCCGCGACGCCGATGACCGCGGCCACCACGATGTCGACGACGCGCCAGCGCCAGATGATCTTGGGCCGCGACGTGGGGGCCGACGTGGATTCGGGTGATGCTGACATGACGTGCCTCTCGGTAGGTGAGTGAGGGCACGGGATTCGAGATGGGCGGTGACGCCCGATTGCCTCCCTGCGCCGGCATGATCCGGATCAGGTTCGACGGTCGAAGCTTGGATCAGCTTCCTCTCAGCCCGGCCTACCGGACTCCCGTGTTCGTCGTCCAGCTTAGCTAGGCTGTGCGCCACCGCCAACCGAATCGGCACTCAGGCCCTCCGCCCGAAGGGAGCCACGTGGACCGCCGCCGCTTCCTCACCCGCGCCGGCCTGGCCGTGCTCGGCCTCGGCCTGGGAGCCGGAGCGATCGCGGCAGGCGATGTGGTCGGCGGCGGGCTGCTCCCCGCGCCGCAGCCCGCGCCGCACCCCCGCGGGATCGGCGCGCCGCGGGCCCAACCGCATCCGATTCCGAGCGCTGCGAGCCTGCCGCCGTACTTCGAGCCTCCGCACCTGACCAAGGTCGCCCTGCCGGGCGCAACCCTGTACGGCCTGCCGGGGCAGGGGAACCTGATGGCCATGACCGTCGACGACGGAGCGAGCAGCGAGGTCGTCGCCGCCTACACCGAGCTGTCGCGCCGCACTGGCATGCGGCTCACCTTCTTCGTGACGAAGAAGTACCCGTCGTGGGCCGAGAACGCCACGGCCATGCGCCCCCTGGTCGAGAGCGGCCAGCTGCAGCTCGGCAACCACACCGTGAGTCATCCCGATCTCACCAAGCTGTCGACCGGCCGCATCCAGGCCGAGCTGAGCGGCTGCGGCGACTTCATCCAGAGCACCTTCGGAGTGGATGCCGCCCCCTACTTCCGTCCGCCGTACGGCTACCTCGACGCCCACGTGCGGGAGGCCGCCCGGGCGATCGGCTACACCCAGCCGGTGCTCTGGTACGGGTCCCTCTCGGACTCCGCCCTCATCACCGAGGCGCAGGTCGTGCAGTTCGCGCAGAAGTGGTTCCTGGCTCAGCACATCGTGATCGGGCACGCGAACTTCAACCCGGTGACGCACGTGTTCGATCAGTTGATGCAGCTCATCAGGGACCGGGCTCTGCAGCCGGTCACGCTCGACGACGTGTTCGCGCGGTGAGAGGTCGGGTGCCCGACCTCCCGCGGACTACGGGCGCGCCTCGCCGGGCAGCGGCACCTCGGTCGGGCTGTCGTCGATGAATCCGATCGCCGCGAACTCCAGCTTGCCGAAGTCGACGGACGGTTCACGGGTCAGGCTGTTGTCAATCACGTAGGCGATGTTGACCGCGAGGTCTTTCATGCCGCTGCGGAAGGTCTCGCCGAGCAGCCGGGTGCAGATCACGATGCCCTGCACCGAGATCAGCTCTCCGCGCGCGTCGCGGGTGATGGCCTCAGGGTGCACCCGGGCCAGGTCGAATCCGGCCGGTGGGCGGAACGGGATGGGCCGCTCCACGTAGCAGAGGACGTAGTCGGCACGGTCCGAGCCGGGCATCGCCCGGATGACGCGGGCTCGCACAGGCAGCACCGCCGAGAACTCGTCGGGGCCGGCATCCAGTCTCGTGATGACGAAGGAGGGCATGACTCCAGCGTGCCAGAGGCGGGGACCTTGCACGAACCACTCCCGTGCGAGGCGGCGTCACACCGTCCAGACCGCCCTTCGCATGATCTGCCGCTCGATCAGGGTCCACGCCGTGGAGAGCGCCAAGTAGAGGGTCGCCGCCAGCGGAACGACCGCGGCGAAGGCGACCGTGAGGAATGGCGCGTAACTCAGCACGTCAGCGATGCGTTGTTGGGCCGGCTCGAGGGGGAGGGCTCGGGAACGGGCGGCACGTCGGCTCAACCAGGCGATCAAGGCGATGATGACGATCAGAGCGACCGCCACGACGTCGGTGGCGAGCACTCCTCCGGCGGCCGCGATCAGATGCCGCCCGAGCGGAGCGCCGAAGAGGGTGGCATGCAGGAGCGCGTTCGCATGCCCGGCGATCGTGTTCGATGTGAACAGGGCGTAGACGAGCGTCAGCACGGGCGCCTGAGCCAATCCGGGAAGGAAGCCGGCGATGGGCGAGATCTTCTCGGCCGCGTAGAGCGCGAGCGTCTCATTCCTGAGGCGTTCGGGCTGCTTCGCGTAGCGAGTTCGCAACCGGGCGAGCTGCGGTGCGATCCGGCGCCGGTGCCCTTCAGCGCGCACCACAGCGAGACTGAGAGGGACGAGTGCGGCACGAACCGCGATCGTCACGAGCACGATGGCGATGCCGGGCGACACGACACCGCCGAGCGCTCCGAGAGCGGCGGATGCGGCGTCGAGCACCGCGGCGAACGGCGGAAAATCGAAGAAGTTCATGGATGTCTCCTGCAGAGGTCGAACGGAGGGTGGGTTCGTTCGGCCATCACTCCCGTTGCGACGGGGCAGCAGGAGTCAGACGGCCGTCAGCAGGACGGCCGGGGCCCGGGGCCGGGCGTGACCGCGCGCATCCGGATCCGATTGCGCCACACGCGGATCGAGCCGCTGAAGCACGGCGCGTGTTCGCGTGCCGACCCGGAGTCCGATCGGCGCCAGCCGTGCAGAACCGACCGCGGATGCCACGAGGATCGCGAAGACCGCGGCAACGAGCCCGGCGGCGATGGCGCCAGGCGGCGCGGGCAGCACCGCAGCGGCCGCCGCTCCGAGGAGCACGACCAGCGCGGCGAATGGGCGCCCGCCGCCGAGAACTGCCGACCTCATACCGTCAGGCTACTCGGGCCTACGTCCGGCGCACGACCGGCGCCGCGAGCAGCGCAACGACATTGGCGCCCCCCTTCGTCGACTGCCGGCCCACCTCGACGAAGCCGAGGCGCGTGTGGAAGGCGAGCGAACCGGGGTTCGGCGGCTCGACGTTGACCTCGCAGAGCACCTCGTCGGCGCCCGCCCTGCGCGCCTCGGCGAAGACGGCATCGTAGAGCTGCGGTCCGAGCGCTCGGCCGCGCAGGTGGGCGGCGAGCACAATGCGATCCACGTAGACGAAGGTGGTGCCCTGCTCGCGCGCGCGGGCCGAGAAGAACAGGTAGTTCTCGCTCTGATAGGCGAGGCCGGGCGGCATCCCGAGCACGAAGCCGGCCGCGGCGCCGTCATCGACGACCACCACGATCGAACTCATGCCGATCAACTCGGCCAACTCGGCGGCCGAGGTGATCGGCACCGCAGGGTACGCCGCGTCGTTCACGGCGACGAGTCGGTCGAGATCGTGGTCGTCGTAGCTCCGAAGAGCCGGGGGCGGGGTCTGGTCGCTCACTCGGCCAGGCTAGCTCGCGGGCGCGTACGGCACGTTCGCGTACTGGCGGAGCCACTCCAGCGAGTCGATCAGCGTGCCCGACGCGTCTTCGATTCCGAAGTGCAGATGCGCTCCCGTGCTCGCTCCTGTGCTGCCGACCAGCCCGACCCGTTGACCTCGCGTCACCGTCTGGCCGACGGCGAGCTGCAGCGAGCCCAGCTCCATGTGGCCGTAGAGGCTGCTGAAGATGACGCCGTCGACGTCGTGACGGATGATCGCGTATACGCCGAGGCTGCCAGAAGGATCGCCCACCTCGGTGACGACGCCGTCGGAGATCGCCGCGATCGGCGTGCCGCGCCCCGGATCGATATCGGTGCCCCGGTGGAACGACGAGCACCCTGCGCACGGAGGGACCCGATAGCCGAATCCGCTGGCGACCGGGCTCGCGGGATCGACCGGCCACTGCACCGTCGTGTAGCGGGAGACCGCGAAGGCGCCGCGCTTCAGGTCGACCGGCTGCTCGACCGCGGTCGGGACCGTGATGCTCTGCACCCCGATCGCCTGGTTGACGAGTTCTTGCGCGGCGACTTGGGCGGGCAGTTCGTGGATGACGACGGCCAGAACCGCGAACGCGGTCGCCGAGATGGCCAGGACCGAGCGGTTGACCCGCAGAAAGCCGATGAGGGGATGGGCGGAAGGCGCGGACGAAGACGTCTGGAACACGAGAACGAACTTTCGAGTCGGGCGCGGCAGAGTGCACGCGCGGGACGCCAGGTTGCGCCCTCACATGAAGCGGACCCACGTCGCCGTTCTGCACGGTGGACAGCATCACACCGGAACCAGCGGGGTCGAAACCATCCTGTTTCATCAACCTGGGCAGACCCTGGCAAGAGCGCGCAGGGGGCCCTCCTGGCCATCGACCGGGTACCGTCGAGAGCATGCAGCTCTGGCCAGGCACCGCGTACCCGCTCGGGGCGACCTTCGACGGCAACGGCACCAACTTCGCCCTGTTCAGTGAGGCGGCCGAAGGTGTCGAACTCTGCCTCTTCGACGAGAACCTCGTCGAGACGAAGGTGCAACTGACCGAGGTCGACGGCTACGTGTGGCACGGCTACCTGCCGGGCGTGCAACCGGGGCAGCGCTACGGCTACCGGGTCTCGGGGCCGTGGGATCCGCGCAGGGGCCTGCGCTTCAACCCGGCCAAGCTGCTGCTCGACCCCTATGCGAAAGCCATCTGCGACGACATCCACTGGGGCCAGTCGATGTTCTCGTACGACTTCGACGACCCCGAGAAGATCAACACAGACGACTCGAGCCGCGACACCATTCACGGCGTCGTCATCAACCCGTTCTTCGACTGGTCCGACGACCGACAGCTCAAGGTGCCGCTCGCCGACACGGTGATCTACGAGGCGCACGTGAAGGGGCTCACGAAGCTGCATCCCGACGTTCCCGAGGCGCAGCGCGGAAGCTACGGCGGGCTGGCGCATCCCTCGGTCATCGCCCACCTGCAGAAGATCGGCGTCACGGCGATCGAGCTGATGCCGGTGCACCAGTTCGTCGACGACGACACGCTGCAGCAGGAGGGTCTCAGCAACTACTGGGGCTACAACACCATCGGGTTCTTCGCTCCGCACGCGGCCTACAGCTCGGCCGGCGCGCTCGGCCAGCAGGTGCAGGAGTTCAAGGGGATGGTGCGCTCGCTGCATGCGGCAGGGATCGAAGTGATCCTCGACGTGGTCTACAACCACACGGCCGAGGGCAACCAGCTCGGCCCGACCCTGTCGATGCGCGGCATCGACAACGCCTCGTACTACCGCCTGGTCGACGGCCAGCCCGAGTACTACATGGACTACACCGGCACCGGCAACTCGCTGAACGCGGGCAACCCGCACACCCTGCAACTCATCATGGACTCGCTGCGCTACTGGGTCACCGAGATGCACGTCGACGGGTTCCGCTTCGATCTGGCCGCCACGCTGGCGCGCGAGTTCTACGAGGTCGACAAGCTGTCCGCGTTCTTCGAGCTCGTGCAGCAGGACCCGATCGTCTCGCAGGTCAAGCTGATCGCGGAACCGTGGGACGTCGGCCCCGGCGGATACCAGGTCGGCAACTTCCCTCCGGTCTGGACCGAGTGGAACGGCAAGTACCGCGACACCGTGCGCGACTTCTGGCGGGGCGAGCCGGCCACCCTCGGCGAGCTGGCATCCCGGCTGACCGGGTCGTCCGACCTGTACGAGAGCACCGGGCGCCGGCCGGTCGCGTCGATCAACTTCGTCACCGCCCACGACGGCTTCACGCTGCGCGACCTCGTCTCGTACAACGACAAGCACAACGACGCCAACGGCGAAGACGGCAAAGACGGCACCGACGACAACCGCTCGTGGAACTGCGGCGCAGAAGGCGACACCGACGACCCGGCGATCATCGCCCTGCGCGGCAGGCAGCAGCGCAACTTCTTGGCCACGCTGCTGCTGAGCCAGGGCGTGCCGATGATCCTGCACGGCGACGAACTCGGTCGCACGCAGCGGGGCAACAACAACGGATACGCCCAGGACTCCGAGCTCACCTGGGTGCACTGGGACCAGGCCGACGCCGCCCTGATCGAGTTCACCGCGGCGATCGCCCGGCTGCGACGCGATCATCCGACCTTCCGGCGCAGCCGCTTCTTCGACGGGCGCCCCGTCACCCGCGGACAGGGCGAACCGCTGCCCGACATCGAGTGGCTGAAGCCCGACGGCACGGCGATGAGTCCCGCGGACTGGGAGGCCGGATTCGGCCGGACGCTGGGGATGTATCTCAACGGCCGCGGCATCCACGGCGTCGACGCCCGCGGTCAGCGGCTCGCCGATGTCGGCTTTCTCGTCTACTACTCCGCTCACGACCAACCGGTGCCGCTCGTGCTGCCGGATGCCGACCACGGCACGAGCTGGGACGTCATCGTCGACACGGCGGGCGATCACGTCGACGGCGACAGCCTGGCCGCGGGTGCCGCCTGCAGCGTCGGCGCCCACACCCTGCTCGTGCTGCGGGAGCACACCGAGCCCGCAGCAGGCGACTCCGCGGTCAGTGCCGCACTCGCCCCCTCGACGTCGGTATCGCCGAATCGCTCGAACAGCTGACCGTTCCTTTTTCTCAGGTCAACCCCCTGGCAGTTCTCCGTTCATCGTGGTGGAGTACAACTGGGCCCATCGGTGAGCCCAGCGGCGGGCGGACAGGAGGCACCCATGAATCGCGGATCGGCGCAGGCGGAGACGGTCGAAGCACCCGGACGGTCGAACGCGGCAGGGTCGAACGACGTGGCGGACCCCCGGGAGGCCCCTGCCATCTCGGTCGACGAAGTCATCACGGGCATTCATCGCGTGGCACTCGGAGAGACGACGGTCGGATACGTGCAGGACACCGGCGACCGCTTCGTGAGCCTGCTGGGAAGCGTGTACAACACTTCGGTCGAAGTGGCTCAGACGCTGACCCTCGACACGGCGGTGCGGAGGCTGCTGCTCGCCTGATCGGGCCGGCACCTGGCCTAGAGTTTCGGCGTGAGCATCCCTCGCGGCGCGGACGCCGCCTCGTCGATCGACCTCTCGAAACGTGACCTGACCCTCGACCTCGCCCGGGTCTTCGCGGTGCTCCTGGTGGTGGTCATCCATCTTCTCGAGGTGGGGGTCGGCACCGGTCCGCGTGGCCTGACGATCAGCAGGCCGTTGGAGCACCAGCCGTGGTTCAACGCGGTCACCTGGGTGTTCCAGATCATGCCGCTGTTCTTCGTGGTGGGCGGCTTCGCCAGTCTGACGGCCTGGCGCAGCCTCGGTCGACGCGGCGGAGGCGCAGCCGACTACGTGAAGATCCGGGTGCTGCGTCTCGCCCGACCCGCGTTCCCGCTGTTCGTGTTCTACGTCGTGGTGGTCGGCGCCGCCACGCTGATCGGCGTGGACCCGGGACTGCTGGGCCCGGTGGTGCTCGGCGCCGGATCCCCGCTGTGGTTCCTCGCCGCCTACGGCCTGTGCCAGGCCGTCGTGCCGTTCGCTGCGCACTGGCACCTGCGGGCGCCCACGCGCACTCTGCTCGTGCTGCTGCTCGGGGCGATCATCGTGGATGCTGCCCGCTACGCCACCGGCGACGTCGCCCTGGGGCTGCTCAACCTGTTCTTCGTCTGGGTGCTCATCCAGCAGTTCGGCTTCTGGTACGCCGATGGGTGGTTCGACCGCCGCACCTGGTGGCAGGTGGTGATCGTGGCACTCGCGAGCTGGGCCACGCTGTTCCCGCTCACGATCTGGGGGCCGTACTCCCCCGACATGCTCACAGACCTGAACCCGCCGACCGTTCCGCTCATCGCGCTCGGGCTGTCGCAGGCCTGCGCGCTCCGTCTGCTGCGTCGGCCTCTCACCGGGGTGATGCGCACGCGCGGGGCGCGCGCTGCCGTCGCCCTGTTCGGCAGTCGCTTGATGACCGTCTACCTGTGGCACCTTCCGATCATCATCATCCTGGCGGGCGTCGCCCTGCTGATTCCCGGCGCGAGCCCGGAACCCGCATCGGCCGCCTGGTGGTGGTCGCGCATCCCGATCTACGCGCTCGTGCTGGGCCTGATCTTCGTGCTCTCGCTGCTGGTCGGCCGGTGGGAGCGGCCGCGCGATGTCGGACCGACGCCTCCTGGCTGGGTGGTGGCCGTGGCCGCAGCTCTGACGATCGTGCCGCCGACCCTGATCATCCAGTACTTCCTCGACCTGAAGCTGGCGATCGTCGGAGCGGTGTGCTTCGGGGTCGCGATCCTGATGCTCGCGCGCTGGCCGCAGGCCCAGGGGGAGGTCGCCGCCCGTTCGTCGTCAGCGGACGCGCCATCGAGCGCTTAGGGTCGAAGCATGAAGTCGACATTCCTCCACGCCCCAGGTGACATCCGAGTCGAGGAGGCGCCCGACCCGGTCATCCTCGCCCCGACCGACGCGATCGTGCGCGTGACGGCGGCCTGCGTGTGCGGCTCCGACCTGTGGCCGTACCGCGGCGTCCGGCAGATCGCGCACCCGATCTCGATGGGTCACGAGCTGGTCGGAATCGTCGAAGAGGTCGGCGCCGCGGTCACCACGGTGAAGCCCGGCGACTTCGTGATCTCTCCCTTCACCTTCAGCGACAACACCTGCCAGTCGTGCCGCAACGGCTTCCAGTCGGCCTGCGACCACGTGACGTTCTTCAGCGCGACCGATGCCGCCGGCCTGCCGACCGGCGGCGCGCAGAGCGAGCTCGCGCGCATCCCGATGGCCGACGGCTCGCTGGTGGTCGTGCCGGCCCCGGTCGACGAGGCGCTGGTGCCCGACCTGCTCTCGCTGGCGGACGTGATGTCCACCGGACACCACGCAGCGGTCTCGGCGGGGGTCGGCCCCGGCGACGTGGTCGTCGTCGTGGGCGACGGCGCAGTCGGGCTCAGCGGCGTGCTCGCGGCGTCGCGGCTCGGTGCCGAGCGCGTCATCGCGATGAGCCGCCACCAGGATCGGGCCGAGCTGGCTCGCACCTTCGGCGCCACCGACGTGGTCGCCGAGCGCGGAGATGCGGGGATCGCCGCGATCCGAGACCTGCTCGGCGGTGAGCTGGCCGATGCGGCCCTCGAATGCGTCGGCACCGAGGAGTCGATGGACCAGGCCATCGGCGCCGTGCGCGGCGGCGGCCGGGTCGGCTACGTCGGCGTGCCCGTGGGTGGATCCCGCCTGCCGATCGGCGTGCTGTTCTCACGCAACATCACGGTCGGCGGCGGCATGGCGCCGGCGCGGCACTACATCCCCGAACTGCTGCCCGACGTGCTCGGGGGCGCCATCCATCCGGGGCTGGTGTTCGACCTCGAACTGCGGCTGGATGACGCGGCAGAGGCCTACGCGGCCATGGACGAGCGGCGCGCGATCAAGTCACTGCTGCGCCCCTAGCGCTGCTGCTGGGCCCCTAGCGCTGGTCGAGCAGTCGGCTCGCATTCCACGGCAGGAACGCGCTCACCAGCGGTGATCGCGCGACATGGCCGACCACCTGATCGATCAACGCGCCGCCGAAGCCGCCGCGGCCATCAGCCGAGCGCAGAACCTTCTCGATCGATCCCGGCACGCGACGCTCGGCGCGCGAGGCCGATCGCGCCAGGGTCGCCGGCTCGCTCGACAGCGGCCGCTCGCCGGTGCCGGCGCCGCGGCTGAGTTCTTCGTAGATCGCTGCGCGCTCGGATTCCGGCAGATCACGGAAGGCTTCGGCGTGCGCCTGTTCGATCGACTCGATCGGGGCGGTGCCGAGCAGGTGACGATAGCGCCGCAGCAGCGGATCGTCGTCGCTGTCGTACCCCGCACCGAACAGCCGTGCCAGAACGCCCACGTCATCACCTCCGCCATCACGGTAGGTGGACGATCTGAGCGGTTCCTGGACTGCACCCCTGAGCGGGCTCTGCGTTCGGGAGGCCGCGCGATGTCAGAAGCCGGCCAGGGCGTTATCCCCCAGCGCCGACCAGCAGAACCCCGTCGACCAGCAGCTCGCGGACCTCGATGACGATCGCGCGGCGCAGTTCGGCCGGGTCCAGGTCGAGCAGCTCGGCCACCGCCACGACGATCGCCCCCAGGCTCAGCTCGCCGTCGCAGGCGCCGACGACGGCGGCGAGTTCGGTGCCCACGCGCAGTTCGCGGCGGAATCCGCCCCCCTGCCGCAGCAGCAGCACGCTCGGGTCGGGCTCGCCCGGCCAATGGCTGCGCTCCTCGGTCACATCCCCGGCGACGGTCAGTCGTTCGGCGAGCAGCTGGTCGTCATCGCGGGCCGCCTGCCAGTCGGCCGCGGCCAGGGCCGAGGCGAAGTGGCTGCCGAGTCCGGCCGTTCCGCGGCCGAGGGGGGCGTCGAGGCGCTCGATGCGACGCAGGCGCGCGGTGGATGCCACCCCCGGACGGCGCAGCAGCAGGTACCCGAACCCCACCCCCGTGACACCGCGTGCCGCGAAGTCGTCGAACCACGCAGCGCCCAGCCGCTCGAACTCGTCGGAGCCGACGCGGGTGCCGCCGTCGCGGATCCAGGTCTCGGCGTACTGCGCGGGATCCTGCCGCTCCCGCTCGATGATCCAGGCGTCGAGGCCGGCCGCGTCCGCCCATCCCGCAGCGCGCTGCAGCCCGTCGGTGCCGGCGCCCGGCGGGTCGGCGCGGTACTCCCAGTTGGCCAGCAGCTGTGCGATCCCGCCCTCGACCAGGTGGTCGTGCGCCCCGGTGACGACGGCTTCGACGAGCTCGTCGCCGACCATCCCGCCGTCGCGGTACCCGTACTCGGGCACGGTGCTCGAGCGCGGGGTGATCACGAACGGCGGGTTCGAGACGATCCGGTCGAATCGCTCCCCCGCCACCGGATCGAAGAGGCTGCCGAGCCGGAACTCGATGTTCGCGATCCCGTTCAGCGCGGCATTGAGGCCGGCGAACGCCAGGGCGCGCTCCGAGATATCGGTCGCGACCACGCGGCGGGCCCAGCGCGAGGCGTGCATCGCCTGGATGCCGCACCCGGTGCCCAGGTCGAGCACCGACTCGACCGGATCGGGGATCAGCAGCCCGCTCAGCGTGAGCGACGCACCGCCGATGCCGAGCACGTGGTCGGTGCGCAGGGCCCGACCGGTGGCGACTTCGCCGAGGTCACTGGCGATCCACCACGAACCGGCCCCCTGCCCATCGAGAAAGTCGTACGGCCGCAGATCGACGAGCGCGACGACGGTGTCGTCGCGGAGGTCGCAGAGACCGAGCTCGCGCGCGCCGGTGAGGGTGACGCTCGAAAGAGCCGCCTCGGCGGCGTCGAGCCCCACCGGCATCCCGAGCACGAACAGCGCGGCGAGCGTCGCGAGGGGCGTGTCGTGGCCGGCGAGGGCGCGCACCGCCGGCAGCCGGTTGCCGCGCTCCAGGGCCGCGTCGGCCTCCCCGCCCCAGAGCGCGCCGACGGCGTCGACGGTGAAGCGGGCCGCAACGAGATCGGTGCACAGCCGTTCGATCAGCGCGAGGTCCACGGCTCCATCTAAGCCGAGCCTGGCCGGTCGGCGAGCGAGGTCAGGTGCAGAGCACCGACAGAATGTTGCCTGCCGGGTCGAGGAACCAGGCGATGTCGGGTCCCCGGTCGGCGGCCTTGCCGCGCGCGATCCCTTTCTCGTCCTGGTTGGCTCCCGGATACTTCTGGATCTCGACGCCGGCGGCCACCAGCTCGTCGACAGCCCGGTCGATGTCGGCGACCTCGAAGTTGAGCACGGTGAACTCAGCAGGCACATGGTTCGGCTTGTCGTAGACGAAGACCGGGGCGCCGCCGGTGACATCGAGCTGGAGGCCCATCCCGCCGTCGTTCACCTTCAGGCCCAGCGTGTCGCGGTAGAACGCGAGCGCTTTCGCCAGATCATCGACCGAGAATCCGCTGAAGCCACCGGTGGTCGTGAGCATGATGCCCTCTTTCTGGTCGCTCGACACGCTTGTGTACGCTGTTCACAATGGCACACGGCGGTGACCGCGTCCAGCGGCCGAAGCGAGATCTCTGACGGAGGAGCGGCGATGTCGAGTGCACCACGGGCCAACTACCGCCACGGCGACCTGCGCGCGGCTCTGCTCGACGCCGGGCTCGACATGGCTCGCGAAGGCGGCCCCGATGCCGTGGTGCTGCGTGAGGCGACCCGTCGCGCCGGCGTCTCCCCGAACGCCGCCTACCGCCATTTCGCCGACCGCACCGAGTTGGTCGAAGCCGTCAGCGACGCAGCCCAGGCCCTGGTCGCCGGGGCCATCGAGGCCGAATGGGATGCCGTGCCCTCCCGTCTCAGCGAGAAAGAAGCCGCCCACGCGCACCTGGCCGCGGTCGGGCGCGGCTACCTGGGTTTCGCGCGCGACCACCCCGGACTGTTCCGAGCGGCGTTCACCGTGCCGAGCGACCTCGAGACCGCGCTCGACCCGGCGAAGGCCGGACCGGGGGGCCGCACCTCGTTCCAACTGCTGGCGATGGCCCTCGACGGGCTGGTGGCGGTCGGGGCTCTGCCCGCCGAGCGCCGGGCAGGAGCGGAGTTCTCGGCCTGGTCGGCCGTGCACGGGCTGGCGATGCTGGTGCTCGAGGGCCCGCTGCGCAATCTCGACCGCGAGGTGGCGCGCACTGCCGGGGCGCGGTTGATCGAGATGGTCGACCGAGGCCTCTGAACGCCTCACAGCGTAGGCTCGCGGAGTTAGGGTGGAAGGGATGAAGCCCCTCACCGATGCCGAGATCCGCGATTCACTGGTCAATGCGGGCCCGGCCGAAGCGGAGCGGATGCCGCTGCCCGGTCTGCACGAGGTCCTCTGGTCGGAGCGCGAGTACCTGGGCTGGCGCGATCCCGGATCGCCGCAGCGCGGCTACCTGGCCTACTGGCGCGACGGTCGCGCGGTCGGCGTGGTGCTGCGCGCCTCCGAGGTGCGGCTGCAGGCCGGATCCGCGATCTGCTCGCTCTGCAACACCCCCCAGCCCGCAGGCCAGGTGACGATGTTCACGGCGCAGCGCGCGGGAAGGGCCGGCGAGCGCGGCGATTCGGTCGGGACGTACATCTGCGCCGATCTCGCCTGCTCGCTGCTGATCCGGATCGCTGCGCCGCACTACGACATGCAGCCGAGCCCCGACGAGGTGGTCGCGACGCGCGCCTCGCGGCTGACCGAGCGGCTCGACGTCTTCGTCGGCCGGATCCTCGAAGACGCCTAGCCCGCCGGCGGGCGGCGACATCGAGGCAGAAGCTCAGGCGGCGATGCTGGCCAAGGCCTGCCGCGCCGTCGGATACCGGCCGAGAACCCGCCCGCGCGCATCCCGCACCGCGTAGACCTCCCGCTCGCGGGTGATGGTCGCCTGCACGGTCTCGGACGCGTCATCGAGGATCGTCCACACTCCCAGCACGACCGCGGGCTCCGAGACGGTGGTCATCGCTGCTCCCAGAGCGCGGCCTGGTGACGGCGCACGTCGTCGACGGCAGCCGCCAGCGTCGCGCGCTGACCGACCTCGACGGCGAACTGGGGGCAGTCGCCGACGTGCGCCACGTAGACCGGCCTCACGTACTCGACGTAGCCGAGCACGTCGCCCCGATCCGAGAGCTCGAGAAGGCCGTCCGGCCGGAGCCGGACGGCGACCCGCGTCGCCTGAGCGAGCACCGAGGCCAGCTCGGACAGCCATCCGGTGCCGTCGTCCGGCTGTGACCCGTCGAGCGCTAACCCGTCACGCGCCGACCCGTCGCGCGCCGACCGCCCCGGCGTCGTTGCCGTTCTCGTCTCACCCATAACGCCCCTCCGTAGCCCGGAGCATATCCCCCGAACGGGGGGCTGGGCTATGGGGTGTTGCTGAGAGCTGGGTGAGAAAGACTCGACCGCTCAGGCCGCTTCGACGCGTCGCACCTCGTCGACCAGGCCGACGATCACCCGGCGCATGTATCCCGCCCAGGCCAGCCGGACGATGAGTGCGACGATCCAGCCCCGACCCGGTCGGCCGAAGAAGGTGTAGCTCCAACTGATGCGGGTGCCGCCGTCGGCCGCGTCGAATCGCCACTCGGCGCGCGCGTGATCCACCAGGGGCCCGAACACCTTGGTGAAGCGGGTCAGCTCATAAGCGAAGAAGCCGGGCCGGTCGACATCGGTCGTCGTCTCGACCACCGTGCTGCCGTCGGACAGGTGCAGCGTGCGGCTCTGGCCGACGGCATCCCATGCGCCGGTCTGGTCGGTGACCGCGACCACGGCGGGGATCACCCCGGACTTCGGGTAAAACCGCACGGGGTCGCTCGGAGTCAGAAGGTCGAAGGTGCGAGCGGGGTCGGCGGGAGCGATGGCGTGCACGTGTGCGCCGTGCCCCCTGCTCCCGTGCGCGATTCGTGTCATGGCTGAGGTTCGTCGCGGCCCGTCAGTCGGTTCGGGTCAGCACGTGGAACGGGATGGCCAGCGAGATCGACACGGCGACGATGCCCGAGAAGAAGAGCCAGGGCGCCCACGCCTCGGGCACCGAGAAGGCGTACCCGAACAGCAGGAGTGCGCCCACGAAGAACGCGAACGCCACGAGGAAGACGAAGACCTTCATGGGCCCAGCCTACCGGGGTGCGGAGGGTAGGGTGCCCTCATGCGGTCGCCCGACCGCGAGAGCGAGACCTGACATGCCGACGTTCCGCACCGTGCTGCACCAGCAGGGCAACAACGTCGGCATCGTGGTGCCCGACGAGGTCGTGGCCGAACTGGGCGCGGGCAGGCGGCCGCTCGTCAAGGTGACGATCAATGGGACATACGCGTTCGTCTACACGATCGCCGTCATGGGCGGCAAGAACATGATCGGCTTGAGCGCGGCGCACCGCGCGGCATCCGGATTCCGCGGCGGCGACGAGGTCGAGATCACCCTGCACCTCGAGACGGCTCCTCGCGAGGTCGACATGCCGCCCGAGCTGACGGCGGCCCTCGCGGCCGACCCGGCGGCCGCTGCAGCGTTCGAGAAGCTGTCGTTCAGCTCTCGCAAGGAGCACGCCCGCGCGATCAGCGAGGCGAAAGCCGACCAGACCCGGCAGCGCAGACTCGACAAGATCCTGACCGGGCTGCGCGCCCGGTAAGCGCGGGTCGGACTACCGCCAGGACTTCGGGCCGTTCGATCCCGCGGGGTAGCTGTCGAGAGCAACGGCGTTCTTCTTCCAGGCCGCGAGCACGGGTGTGACGATGCGCCAGCACTCCTCGGCGACATCGCCGCGCACCGACAGGGTCGGATCGCCGGCGAGCAGCTCTGCGAGCACTTCGCCGTACGCACTGAGCTCACTCGAGGCGAACTCGGCGTTCATGGAGTCCCACTCGAGATCGAAGGGGTCGTCGCGCCCGTTGGTCACCAGGTCGAGCTCGAGCACGGCGGGATTGACGCCGATCCTGAGTCTGGCCGGCCGGGACGGCCCACGGAACCCGGTCGGCAGATGCGGCACGTCGCGGAGGGTGAACACGATCTCTTGGCGCGGATCGCCGAGAGCCTTGCCCGAGCGCAGAACGAACGGCACGCCGTCCCACCGCCAGGTGTCGACCGCGACGGTCATCTCGGCCAGCGTCTCGGTCTTGCGAGCGGGATCCACACCCTTCTCGGACACGTACGACGGCATCGTGCGGCGCCCCACCTTGCCCGCCGTGTAGCGCGCGCGCCGGCTCTCGGTGCCGTTCGCCAGCCAGGGCCGGGTCGCCCGCAGGGCCTGGGCCATCGCCCCGCGCAGGTCTTCGGAGCCGATGGATGACGGCGGCTCCATGGTGGCCAGCGCCAGCACCTGCAGCAGGTGGCTCTGGATCATGTCGATCAGGGCGCCCGCTTTGTCGTAGTACCCCGCCCGGCCTTCGAGGCCCAGTGCCTCTTCGATGACGATCTCGACGTGGGCCACGTTCTGCGCGCTCAGCAGAGGCTCGAAGATCCGATTCGCGAATCGCAGCCCGAGCAGGTTGAGCACCGTCGACTTGCCGAGGAAGTGGTCGACCCGAAAGAGCTGCTCCTCGGCGACGAAGGTCTGCAGCAGTCGGTTCAGCGCCCGGGCGGACGCCAGGTCGGTTCCGAAGGGCTTCTCGAGAGCCAGCACGATCCCGGGCGGCATCTTCTCGTCGGCCAGCGCCGCGCACGCCAGCGCGGCGACTGCCGGAGGCAGGGCGAAATAGAGGGCGATCCGGCCGGTGCCGGCGTCGATCGCCCGCATCAGATCGGTCGCGCTCGTGGCATCGCCCTGCAAGTAGAACGATTTCTTCTTCACCCGCTCGGCGAGTGCGGAGGGCGAGCCCGCGAACGCCTTCGCCACCAGGGATTGCCACCGGGCGCCGGTCATCGCGCCGCGGTCCACGCCGATCAGCTGCAGCTGCTGTCCGCGCGATGAGCTGAGCAGCGACGCGAGCCCCGGCAGCAGGAGCCGCGAGGTCAGATCGCCTCCCGCGCCCAGGATGATCAAGGTGTCGATGCCCGATGCCGCCATGGTTCGAGGTTATCGCGCGGCTCCTCGGCGCCGGCGGTACGCTCGGTCCATGGCCGGCATCCGCCGCATCCCTGTCAGATCGTCGGTGATCGCGACGGTCGGCTACGACCGGCAGACCGCGGTGCTCGAGGTCGAGTTCCGCAGCGGCGATGTGTACCGCTACTTCGCGGTGCCGCCGTCCGTCCATCAGGCGCTGGTCGAGGCCGACAGCCCGGGCGCCTACTTCAACACGCGGATCAGCGACCACTACCCGACCCGGCAGCAGTACTAGAGACCCGAAACGGGGCGGCTGGGCGACCGGCTCTGCCCGCCCCGTAGGGGTGCCACCCGAAGACGCGATACCCCCGCGAATCACGGCTCGCCACACTGGAGCAGACGCCCGGAAGGGGGGTCGGAGCGTCCAACTCAGAGGGGCGGCACAGTGGCAGCGGGGGATTCCGCCGCAACCGAGGCAGAGCGGCAGCGCAGGGTGGCCGACGAGCACGCCCGGTTGGCCTCCGTCGCCGGTCAGATGGCCCGCAACTTCGCCGCTGCCGCAGGGAGCGAGCAGCGGCTGGCGCGCACCCTGATCGAACTCGAACCGCTCGGCTACACGCTGCTCGCCGACCGCAGATGGCCGGGATCGGCGCGTGCCAACATCGATCTGATCCTGGTCGGACCGGGCGGCGTCATCATCGTCGATGCCCAGGCTTGGCGCGAGATCACCGTCGCGGCCGGCCATGTCTTCCGCGGCCAGGCGGATGTCACCGACGAGATCGAGCAACTCGCCGACCTCGTGTTCCGCGCGCAGGCCGGGCTCGCCGAGATCGGCCTCGCCGCCGGCGAGGTCAGCGCGATGGCCGTCTTCACCAACAAGGTGCTTCCACGCTCCGAACTGTTCGGCGTGACCCTGCTCGGCGAGGCGGCGGCCGTCACCGAGATCGCCCGTCGGGGCAGGCGGCTGACCGCCGAGCAGATCGCCCGGGTGCGCACCGAGCTCGACCGGCTGTTCCCGCCGATGACGACCGGGCCGATCGATGTGATCGCCCCGGCCGACACGAGCGTGCGCGAGCCGGTGCTGCCTGCCGACATCCACGCCTCCTCGGTCGTCGACTTCTCGTCGCTCGACAGTCTCACCACGCAGCAGATCCAGGATGCGCTTCTCGAGGGCATCCGCAAGGCGCCGATCGAGGAATGGATGGCCTTCCTCGACCCCGCGCAGACTCGCCTGGTGCGCCGCAACTTCAACGGCCCGTCGCGCATCCGCGGAGCCGCAGGAACCGGCAAGACCGTCGTCGCCCTGCACCGCGCCGCCTACCTCGCCCGCACCCTGGAGGGGCGCGTGCTGGTGACCACCTACGTGCGCACGCTGCCCCGCGTGATGGCGGCCATGATGGCGCGACTCGCGCCCGATGTGGCCGACCGGATCGACTTCCGCAGCGTTCACCAGTTCGCCCGGGACGTGCTCGTGCAGCGCGGCCGCCCGGTCGTCATCGATGCCGGCATGGCCGACCGCGTCTTCAAAGACCTGTGGGAGCGCGAAGGCAAGTCCGGACCGCTCGGCAAGATCGACTCCGCCCCGTCGTACTGGCAGGACGAGATCGCCCACGTGCTCAAGGGCCGCGGGCTGAGCCGCTTCGAGCAGTACGCCGCGCTTCCCCGGACGGGACGCCGCCGGCCGCTCAGCCGCGAGATGCGGGCCGAGGTGTGGGGACTCTACGTCGCCTACGAGGAGGCGATCGCGGAGCGCGGCATCCTCGACGGGGAGGACGTCGTGCTGGAGGCCGAGAGCTCACTGGCCGAGACTCCGCTGCGCGGCTACGCCGCCGTCATCGTCGACGAGGCGCAGGATCTGTCGTGCGCCATGATCCGGATGCTGCATTCCGTAGTCGGCGACTCGCCAGACGGCTTCAACCTGGTCGGCGACGGCCAGCAGACGATCTACCCGGGCGGCTTCACCCTCGCCGAGGCCGGCGTGGCCATCAGCGGTCGCGGTGTGGTGCTCACGCGCAACTACCGCAACACGGTCGAGATCGCCGAGTTCGCGGCGGCGCTCGTCGCCGATGACGAGGTCGCCGACATCGAGGGCGGCCCCGCGCGATCCGAGCCGGCCGAGATCATGCGCCGCGGACCGCGACCGGTCTCTACGGTGTTCCCCTCGCGCTCGGTGCACGACAAGTCGCTCGTCGAGCGGGTGCGCCGGATCGTCGAGGACTCCGATGGCGCGACCGGCTTGGGCGACATCGGCGTGCTCGCGCTCTACAGCTGGCACGCGAAAGAGGCGGCCGACGCCTTGGCCGAGGCCGGCATCCCGACCATTCAGCTCGACAAGTACGACGGTCATCCGGTCGACGCGGTGAAGGTCGGCACGATCAAGCGCGCCAAGGGCCTCGAGTTCACGGAGGTGCTCGTGGTGCGCACTCCCCCGCACCTGGTGCAGACCGAGCTCGATCCCCGAGTGGATGACGCGGCCCGCGAGCGCCGCGACCTGCAGCGCCGCGAACTCTACGTGGCGATGACGCGGGCGCGCGACGGACTCTGGGTCGGCGTGGCCTAGGAGTCTGCCTTCAGGCGCGCGGCGCCCGGGCGCGTCGGGCGACCGCGCGCCGCGGTTTCTCGGCTACCTTCTTGCGCGGGCTCGCCAGTTTGAGCGCGGTCTCTTCGGCATCGATCGCCGCGAGCACCGACTGGATCGCGCGCTCCTGGTAGCGATTCTCGCGTCGGGCCTTCAGCACGGCCGCGCGCTGCGCCGCGATCATGGTCTTGCGCAGGCGGGTGTATGCGGCAAGACGCGGCTCGCGGCCGTCTTCCGGGGCCAGAGCGATCGCCTCCTCGAGAAAGGCCGCGTTCATGCGCAGCCGTTCGATGACCGCGTCATCGTCGTCGCCGGTGAGGCGCGTCTCGAGCTCGTCGACCCCGGCCTGCTCGGCCTCGGCCATCAGGGCGAAGCGCTCCTGGTGCTCCTGGTCGTAGTTGGGGCTCGGCAGCTTCAAGACGCGGATGATCGGCGGCAGCAGCAGCCCCTCGAGCAGCGTTCCGACCACGACCACGAGGGCGAGAAGGCGCAGGAACTCGAGGCTGGGCGTTCCGACCGGCAGCAGGTAGACCGCGATCAGGGTGACGACGCCTCTGATTCCTGCCGAGCTGACCGCGACCCCGTTGCGCCAGCTCCAGCTGCGGCCGCGCAAGAACCGCGGTCCGCGACGGTAGATCACGGTCAGGGTCATCACCCAGACGAAGCGCGACACGACGAGCGCCGCCAGGATGCCCGCGCAGATGCCCACGGTCGGCCACAGCCCGGGGCTCTGACTCATCGCGCCCTTCGCGATGTCCACCAGGTTCAGCCCGATGAACAGGAACACCGCGTTCTGCAGCAGATAGTCGACCGTTCGCCAGTTGAGGCGCTCGGCGATCCTGGCCTCCGCCGACTGGACGCTGGGCGACCGGTAGGAGAGGAACAACCCGGCGATCACCACGGCGAGCACCCCGGATCCGCCGAAGGACTGGGCCAGGATGAACGCCAGATAGGGCGTGATCAACGACAGGCTGGTGTCGAGCACGGGCGCTCTGAGCTGCTTGCGGATCCTCGAGAGCACCCAGCCCACCGCGAATCCCACCGCCAGCCCGCCCGCGACGGCGACCACGAAGTCGCCGACCACGAGCAGCGGGTTCACCACCCCGACGATCGCGATGATGGCCGCGTTGAGCGCCACGAGGGCGGTCGCGTCGTTGAGCAGGCTCTCGCCTTCGAGCACGGTGACCAGTCGGCGCGGAAGGGCGACGCGTCCGGCCACCGCGTTGACCGCGACCGCGTCGGTCGGGGCGACGACCGCGCCGAGGGCGAATGCGGCGGCCAGGCCGATCGCGGGCATCAGCGCCCACGCCACGAAGCCGACCGCGACGACGGTGAAGGCGACCAGTCCGACCGAGAGGGCCAGGATGCTGTCATTGCGCGCCAGGACGTCGCGCACCGAGGTCCGGATGGCGGCCGCGAACAGCAGAGGAGGGATCACCCCGTAGAGCACCAGCTCGGGGTCGAGCCCGATGTGCGGCACGCCCGGGATGAACGAGACCGCCGCGCCCACCAGGATCAGCGCGATCGGCGCCGACCAGCCGACCCGTCCCGTGAAACCGGTGATGGCGACCGTCACGACGACGAAGGCGACGGCCCAGATCACGGCGACGCGGGTGTCGACGTGCGCGCCCGCGACGGCGAGCACGAGGGGAGAGAGCGAAGTCAATGCAGTCGCGATTCCCAGTCGGCGGGGACTCTGCCTGCGGGCCCCGGCGCGGGTTGGTCGAGAGGATGGCAGTCAGGCGGCGCGAGCTCGGGCCCGTCGGTGTACGCGTCGGTGCGGTAGTCCCAGAACCAGCCCTCCCCCGGCTCGAAGCTCTGGATGATCGGATGACCCGACTCGGCCGCGTGGTGCGATGCATGCTGCGAGGGCGAGGAGTCGCAGCATCCGATGTGCCCGCATTGCGCGCAGCGCCTCAGGTGGAACCACCAGGCGGAGGGATCGGGCAGGCACTCGGCGCATCCGGTGCCGCTCGGGGGGACGGTGACGTCGATGGAGGTCTCGGCCATGCTGACAGGGTAACTACCCTGGAAGCGTGCCGCTTCTTCCGGATGCCCCGCCCGCACGCCGGGTGATCTCGCCGGACGGGGTGGCGATCGCCACCTACGAGTGGGGCGACCCCGACGCTCCGACCGTCGTCGCCGTCCACGGGTTCGCCTCGAGCGCCGTCGCCAACTGGCACGTCACCGGCTGGACCCGCGAGCTCACCCGCGCCGGCCTGCACGTGATCGCGCTCGACCAGCGCGGGCACGGCGCGAGCGACAAACCGCGCCACGCCCACGGCTACTCGATGGACCGCTTGGTGGGCGATCTGTTGAGCGTGGTCGACACCTACCTGATCGACGAGTTCGCCGTGCTCGGCTACTCGCTCGGCGCACGGGTCGGGTGGCATGCCGCCCTCGAACTCCCGGGGCGGCTCAGCCGGGCCGTGCTCGGCGGCATCCTCGACGGCGACCCGCTGACCCGCTTCGCCCTCGACGAGGCGCGCGCCTTCGTCAGCGGGGGTCCGCGCTCGGCTGACGAGCTCACCATGACCTACCTCGACATGGCGGCCGGGATGCCGGGCAACGACCTGGTCGCGCTGGTCAGCCTGGTCGACGGGATGCGCGGCGGCGCCCAGCCGGATCGGCGGCATCCACCTCAGCAGCCCCTCCTGTTCGCGACCGGCAGCGACGACCCGATCCTCGACGCCTCCCGGCGGCTCGCGGCCGCCGCCCCGCACGGCGAGTTCCTCGAGATCCCCGACCGCAACCACTTCAACGCGCCCACCTCGAAGGTGTTCCGCGAGCACGGGACGCGGTTCCTGCACGGCTGAGAGGCAGACCGGTCGGTGCACTCCGCTCCGGCATGAAAGGATCGGGTCACCCCGACCCTGCCCGCCTTCTCGCCTCGACCGGAGCCCGCGTGACCGCTGACGTCGCGAACGAGGGTGGATCGCGCCTGCTGAACCTGCGGATGCGCGGCCGGCCGGTTCGCGTGACCGTTGTGCTCCTGGCCGCCTACCTGGCCGCCAGACTGCTCAGCACCGGACTGCTCGCACTGGCCTGGTGGCTGTTTCCGGATGGGCCGTGGGCGCACGCGTACTTTGCCTCGGAGCCGGGGTTCCTCGGCTTCCTGAACTCCTGGGACACCCGCTGGTACGAGCAGATCGTGCTGCACGGCTATCCCTCGACGCTGCCGATCGACGCCGTCGGGGATGTGAGGTACAACACTTGGGCGTTCTTCCCCGTGTTCCCCGGCATCGTGAAGGCGCTGATGGCCGCCACCGGTCTGGGCTTCACCCCGGTGAGCATCGCGGTCGCGACGCTCTTCGGCGGCGCGGCGACGGTCGCTCTGCACCGGCTGCTGCTCGAGCAGTTCAGGCGCACCCAGGCGCTCTGGGGCGCGGTGCTGTTCGCCTTCGGGCCGCTGTCGTTCCTGCTCCAGCTGGGATACGCCGAAAGCACGTTCCTGTTCTTCCTCTTCGTGGCGCTCCGGTTCATGCTGCGCAGGCGCTATCTCGCGATGATCCCGTTCGCCCTGATCGCGTCGTTCACGCATCCCGGTGCCCTCGCCCTGGCGGCCGCCATCGGATTCCAGGGCCTGCATCGGATGTGGCGCCGGAATCCGATCCCGCACCGCGAATGGATCACCGGCATCGTCGCGATCGCGGCGATCGTGGCCGCAGCCCTGTTCTGGCCGATCCTGGTGACCGCGATCACGGGCGACCCGAGCGGATACTTCGACACCGAGCTCGCCTGGTGGCGCGCCTACCTCGGCCGGGTGATCTTCGTGCCGTTCACCCCGTTCTTCCTGTTCTACGGACGGCTCTGGGGCCTCTGGGGCGTCCTGCTCGTCGTCGTCGTGCTCGGGGGCGTGGTGTTCTGGATGACACGCCGGTCGACGCGCCGCTACGGCGCCGATCTGTGGACCTTCACGGCCTCCTACATCGCCTACCTGGTCGCGGTGTTCCTGCCGACGCAGAGCCTGATCCGGCAGCTGCTGCCGCTGTCGCCCCTGCTCGGGCACCCCGGCCTGTCGAGCAGCCACCGCCGCCGGACCGTCACCCTCGTCGCGAGCATCGTGCTGCAGGCCGTCGCGATCTTCGTGCTGTGGGTGGTGTACCCGCCGTAGCGCGCTGGGCGGCGCTCCACACGCGCTGGTATGTGCGCTACTCAGTCGGTTGACGGCGAAGGCGAATAGGCTCGCGCTATGCCTGAGCCCAGTGAATCGCGTGTCGGCGTCTACATCGACTTCGACAACGTGGTGATCTCGCGCTACGACCAGCTGTGGGGCCGCGGCGACTTCATGCGCGACCGCGCGCGCCAGGCCGACACCGAGGCGCTGCGCGCGAAGCTCGAGCAGGCCAAGGTCGACATCGGCGCGATCCTCGACTACTGCAGCTCGTTCGGCACCATCGCGGTGAGCCGGGCCTATGCCGACTGGTCCGCGCCGGCCAACTCGAGCTACCAGCGACAGCTCATCAACCGGGCCGTGGACCTCGCCCAGCTGTTCCAGGTGACCTCCGGCGGAAAGAACGGGGCAGACATCCGTCTGGCCGTGGATGTGGTCGAAGAGCTCTACCGCCTGCCCGACCTGACCCACGTGGTGATCGTCGCGGGCGACTCCGACTACATCGCCCTGGCGCAGAGTGCCAAGCGCCTCGGCCGCACCGTCATCGGCATCGGGGTGGCCGGCGCGACCAGCCGGGCTCTGATGGCCGCCTGCGACGAGTTCACCGACTACGACGAGCTGCCCGGCGTCGTGCCTTTCGTGAAGCCCGAACCCGCGGCAGCGTCCGTCACCGCAGAGGCGCCGAAGCGCAAGCCGGCGAAATCCGCATCCGCGAAGGCCGCGCCGACCAGCGAGCCGGAACCCGACGCGCACCTCACCCAGGACGCCGCCACCGACCTGCTCGTGCGCGCCCTGCGCATCGTCGAGAACCGCGGCGACGAGGAGTGGGCGGGCAACTCGCAGGTGAAGAACCAGATGCTGCGCATGGACTCCTCATTCAAAGAGAAGTCGCTGGGCTACAAGTCGTTCACCGACTTCGTCGCGTCGCGCGCGAACGTGGTCGAGGTCAAAGAGGGCGCCCCCACGAACCAGCCGAGGCTGCGGCTGCGCGACCGCGGATAGAGATCGCCGTCAGGCACGGCACCTGGCGACCGCAGCCGGCGACCGCGGTCACCCCGCAGCGAGCTCCGCAGCCTGCTTCTCGAGCGCGTCCCAGAGCTTGGCGCACTCCGCGGGGTCGAGCGCCTGCTTCGAGATGCGCTGATCGCGCTTGTCGTCGTCGACGTAGCTGCCGGATGGCGCATCCACCGTTCCGTCGAGCAGCCCGATCAACGACAGCGCGCCGCGTTCTGGTGAGCGGAGCACGCGCGCGATGACCGGAGCGAGCGGGCTCGAATCGAGTTCCGCGAAGCCGGTGGCGACCGCTCCCGGGTGGAACGACGTGACGTGCAGCGCCGGCTCCCGCCTGGCGAGCTCGCGGGCGAGCATGATGTCGGCGCGCTTGGCTGCGCCGTACGCCGGCGTGCCCCGCCACCAGGCCTTGCCGTCGCGACCGGGATTCGTGACATCCACCCGGCCCCAGCGGTGGGCTTCGCTGCCGGTGAACACGACGCGAGCCCGTGACTCGACCAGTCGCGGCAGCAGCGCCTGGGTCAGCACGAACGGCGCGAGCACATTGTGCTGCCAGGTGCGCTCGACACCGTCGGCGCTGAGACCGCGCCGGGCGATGATCCCGCCCGCGTTGTTGCCCAGGGCATCGATGCGGGGATAGGCGGCGAGCAGTTCGCCGGCCAGCTGGCGCACATCGGCGAGCTTGTCGAAGTCGGCGAGAAAGGCGGTTCCGCCGGTTTCGCGCGCCACCTCGTGGGTGCGGAACGGGTTGCGGCCGACGATCGCCAGCTCGTGGCCGCGTTCGGCGAGGGCGCGGGCGGCGGCGCGGCCGATTCCAGAGCTGGCGCCGGTGAGCACGATGAGCATGATCCTCAGCCTAGGTCGGCGCGTCGGTTTACGAGCGCTCCAGGATCGCCGCGGCGTCCGCGCCCCGCGGCAGTTCACCGTACAGGTGCCCGCGGTTCTCGCCGAGCCGCGCGTCGACGAAGGCGTGCGACACAGCCGTGGGCGCGGTGCGCAGCAGCAGCGAGGCCTGCAGGGCGAGCGCCAGGTTCGCGACCAGGGCCCGGGCGGATGCTGCGGCATCCCTTTCATCCGAGGCCAACGCCTCGGCGACCTGGCGCCGGGTCGCGGCCAGATGCGCGTCGAACACCGGATGCTCCCCCGCCGCCCGCGCCAGCTCGGCGTCGAACACCGCGAGACTCTGCGGCTCGCGGGTCAGCGCGCGCAGCACGTCGAGGGCGATGACAGTGCCCGACCCCTCCCACACCGCCATGACAGGCTGCTCGCGGTAGCGGCGCGCGAGCGGGAACGCCTCGGTGTAGCCGTTTCCGCCCAGGCATTCGAGCGCTTCGTATGCGTGCTCGGGGCCGCGCTTGCAGATCCAGTACTTCTCGACCGCGGCGGCGAGGCGGCGGAACGCGACCTCCTCGTCGCTCGCGTCCGCGTCGTGCGCGCGGGCCAGCCGCAGCGCGGTCGCGGTGGCGGCCTCGGTCTCGAGGGCGAGGTCGGCCACCACCGCGGTCATCGCGGGCTGATCGACCAGCAGCGCACCGAACGCGCGCCGGTGGCGCACGTGCCAGAGCGCCTCGGCGGTGGCCTGGCGCATCCCGGCGGTCGTGCCCAGGATGCAGTCGAGCCGGGTTCCGGCGACCATCTCGATGATGGTGCGCACCCCGCGACCCTCCTCGCCGATCAGGAACCCGACCGTGGCCTCCAGCTCGATCTCGCTCGAGGCATTCGCGCGGTTGCCGAGCTTGTCTTTGAGGCGCTGGATGCGGAACACGTTGCGGCTGCCGTCGCTGAGAACGCGGGGAACGAGAAAGCACCCGAGCCCCGTCGCAGTCTGCGCAAGCACCAGGAACGCATCGCTCATCGGCGCCGAGCAGAACCATTTGTGGCCGGTGAGCAGGAACGAGCCGTCGCCCGCGTCCACCGCGCGCGTGGTGTTGGCGCGCACGTCGGATCCGCCCTGCTTCTCGGTCATCGCCATGCCGAACAGCGCCGACGACTTCGACGCACCCGGGCCAGACCCGCTGCCGAGCTCGCCGGAGTAGTCACGCGACAGCAGCCGCGGCATCCATTCAGCGGCCAGCGCCTCGTTCTGGGCCACCACCGGCACCGCCGCGTGCGTCATCGACACCGGGCAGGCGTGCCCGGGCTCGACCTGGGCGAAGAGCATGAAGGTCGCGGCGCGGGCGACGTTCGCGCCCGGCTTCGGGTCGGCCCAGGCCGCCGTGTGCGCGCCCTCGGCGACGGCGGCGCGGATGACGCGGTGGTACGCCTCGTCATACTCGACCTCGTCGATCCGGTTGCCGTGCCGGTCGTGGCTGACGAGCCGGGGTTCGCGCACGTTGGCGCGTTCGGCGTCGTGCTGGAACTCCTCGGTGCCGACGTAGCGGCCGACGCGGCTCAGACGATCGACCGCCCAGGCGGCGTCAGAGCGGGCGACGCCCTCGGCGAGTGCGCGGTTGCTCTCGAACTCATCGACGTCGACGCGGGGCGGAGCCTGATTGAAGACCTCGTGCGTGGCCATGCATCGAGAGTAGTTCGCGGGCCAGGCCACCTCGGTGGTCAGCCGAAGAATCCCATCGCCACCACCAGGGCGGCGATCCCCACGGCGGCCAGCCCGGTGATCGACGCGATCACCATCAGCACATTCGTCGAGGCGGTCCGGTGACGGACTGCTGAGCGCGGGCGTGCGAGTGTGGAATCTGTCGGCATGGGGTGCCCTTCGATCGACGCGGAGAACGGACCGCCGCCGAGGTCTGGAGCAACTCGCCCAGCGTAGCGCGTCGCCGCCCGCCACGAACGAAGGAATTCCGCTCGCGAGGGCGGAATCCGGGACCGGGAGCGCGTATGGTGGCCCGCGAGCGCGGTCCAGAATCGCGAGAGCAGCCGGAACGCATGACCCGCACCACCGCGCATCACGAGCGAAAGGACGGCGCGCGATGAACGGCAACTCCCGAGAAGCACGTCTGAACGCCGCGTTCGTGGCGGTCGCCGATACCGTGACCGACCACTACGACGTGGTGGACTGCTGCACACCCTCGTCGTCGAATGCACGGCGATCGTCGCGGCCACCGCCGGAGGGCTGCTGCTCGCCGATCCTCTGGGCGAACTCCAACTGGTGGCCTCGACCGATGAGAGCGCCGAGCTCGTGGAACTGATGCAGCTCGCCGCCGGGGCCGGGCCGTGCGTCGACTGCTTCCACACCGGGATGCCGGTGTCGGTTCCCGAGATCGAGACCTCGACGCACGACTGGCCGGCCTTTCGGGATGCGGCACGGGAGCAGGGTTTCCAGTCGGTGCACGCGACACCGATGAAGCTGCGCGGCGAGGTGATCGGCACGCTCAACCTCTTCAAGGTGGCTCCCGGCGCGCTCGGGCAGCGCGATGCGGCCGTGGTGCAGGCTCTTGCCGATGTGGCGACGATCGGCGTGATCCAGCAGCGCATCTCGGCCGAGTCGCACGTCGTCGCCGAGCAGCTGCAGAGGGCGCTCGAGAGTCGCGTTCTCATCGAGCAGGCGAAGGGCGCGGTTTCGCAGGCGACGGGCTTGCGCATGGACGAAGCGTTCCAGGCCCTGCGCAACTACGCCCGCGACGGCAACCTCACTCTGCACGCGGTCGCCACCGCCGTGGTCGATCGGAGCGTCAGCGCGCAGCTGCTGGACGAACTCACGCGATCGCGTCGGCCGCGCGGGGAGGGCGTCCGTCGCTAAGCGCGGCCCCAGTACTCGACGATCCGCCCGTCGCGCCAGCTGTAGATCGCGAGCTCTGGTCCGGCGGGCGTCCGCAGCCGCGCCGCGAGCCGACCGCCCTCGACCACGGTCTCTCCGACCGTCCAGACGAATCCCGGATGCTCGGCTGTCAGCCGCGCGATGCCCGCGACGTAGTCGGCCGCCGAGGTGACGACGCCCTGCACGCGCACCGGGTCGTGCACGAAGGTCAGCGCGGTGGACCAGTCGCGCTCGTTGCACGCGTCGAGGTAGTCGCGGTAGGCGGGCAGCACATCGGTCGATCGCACGGCGGTGAGCGTCATGCGGGGATTGTCCTCCCCCACGGCGACCGTGTCGAGAGCCGCGCCGCCACGTAGCGTGAGCCCATGATCCCCGAGACCGATCTCTTCGCGACCGCCTTCTTTCTCGCCGACCACGCAGCCGTCGAGAACGGCAAGGTCTATGTCAACGGCGGGTTCTTCAACCAGATGCAGTTCGCGTCGTTCCCGGTGGCCGCGACCTTCTCGGTGGTCGGGATCCTGAACATCCCCTGGTCGGCTCAGAATCAGCCGCACAAGTTCGCGGTGCACTTCACGGATGCCGACGGCCACCAGCTCGACGGCGAGTTCAGCGGCGAGTTCCAGGTGACCCCGAACCCCGAGGCCGGGATCGGCGATCCGTTCCTCATGCCGATCGCCGCCAACGCGAACGGCTTCGTCTTCCAGGGCCCCGGTCATTTCTCGGCCGTGCTGCTGGTCGACGGCGAGGAGTTGTCGCGCTGGAGCTTCAAGGTGAATGCGGTGGTGGTGCCTCCTGGGCCCGGCAGGGGGGCCGGACCCGCCGACATCCCGCGCTTCTAGGCGCGGGGAGGGGTTGCGGTCGTGCCGCTGGGCCCCGGAGTCGCCCTTCTTCTGCGCCCGAGCCGGTAACCGGCCCAGGCCCCGACGAGCGCAGCACCGCAGACGAGGATGACCGATCCCACGATGAACGCCGGCGTCACGAATGTCGGGACGAAGTAGCTGTTCGACAGGGGTGCATACGCTGCGAATCGGCGTTGGAGAGGAACTTGACTCCAGAACAGAACCACGTCGGCGCCGATGAGCACGCCGAGGAGCCCGAGCACCAACAGCCCCCAGTCGCGCCCGGCATCTCGAAGCCTCCGCAGGGTGGCGGTCAGGAGGTCCATGCGATCAGGGTAGCGGCGTCTTGCTGCGCAGCACCTCGACATACAATTGCCTGTGCCCTCTGAGTCGGATCCGCCAGCTGACGGGGCAGCCGAACTGACCGGGCTCGACCCCGACGACCTCGAGACCACGCTCCGGGTGCTCGCTCAGCTCGACACCATGGACGACGACCACCCGCACTTCGTCGCCGTCCGCCAGGCCACCGCCAAGATGTTCAAGGCGGTGAAGCAGGCGCGTCGCGTCGACGCCCGCGAACGGGACGCCGCCGCCGACCGCGCGGTCGTCGCCGCGACCGCCACCGGTGCGGCCGACCGCATCGACGACGAGACCCGCGGCATCCCGATCTCGACCACTACCACCGCACCCACCGCGGGCACCCTGCTCAAGCCGCGTCCCTGCTACATCTGCAAGCAGGACTACACCGTGGTCGACGCGTTCTACCACCAGCTCTGCCCCGACTGCGCCGCCATGAGCCACGCCAAGCGCGACGCCCGCACCGACCTCACCGGCAAGCGCGCGCTGCTCACCGGCGGCCGCGCCAAGATCGGCATGTACATCGCGCTGCGCCTGCTGCGGGATGGCGCGCACACCACCATCACGACGCGCTTCCCCCGTGATGCCGTCCGCCGCTTCACGAGCCTGCCCGACTCGGCCGAGTGGATCCACCGGCTGCGCGTCGTCGGCATCGACCTGCGCGACCCGGCCCAGGTGATCGCGCTGGCCGAGTCGGTCGCCGAGACCGGGCCCCTCGACATCCTGATCAACAACGCGACCCAGACCGTGCGCCGCTCCCCCGGCGCCTACCAACCGCTGGTGGATGCCGAACTCGCCCCGCTGCCCGACGGCCCGCTGCCCGAGCTGGTCACCTTCGGGCACACGAACGACGCACACCCGTTGGCTCTCGAGAGATCGGTGGCCGCTCACCCGATCCTGGCGGCAGCCGCTTCGGCAGCGGCCCGCGCCGACGAGTTGACCGGAGCGGCGATGGCGCCCGGCTCGAGCTCGCTCGAGCGCCTGGCGGCCGGAACCGCGATCGATGCCGGAGGGCTGCTGCCCGACCTGCACGATTCCAACTCGTGGACGCAGACCGTGAACGAAGTCGACCCCCTCGAGATGCTCGAGGTGCAGCTGGCGAACACGACGGCTCCGTTCATCCTGATCTCGCGGCTGCGGGCGTCGCTGGCCGCGTCGCCGGCCCGGCGCACCTACATCGTGAACGTCTCGGCGATGGAGGGCGTCTTCGGCCGCGGCTACAAGGGTCCCGGCCACCCGCACACCAACATGGCCAAGGCCGCCGTGAACATGCTCACCCGCACGAGCGCGCGCGAGATGTTCGAGACCGACGGCATCCTGATGACCAGCGTCGATACCGGGTGGATCACGGATGAGCGCCCCCACCCCACGAAGGTGCGGTTGGCCGAGGAGGGGTTCCACGCCCCGCTCGACCTGGTCGACGGTGCGGCGCGGGTCTACGACCCGATCGTGCGCGGCGAGGCCGGCGACGATGTGTTCGGGGTGTTCCTCAAGGATTACAGGCCGGGAGCCTGGTGATGATCCAGAACCTGATCCGCGTCCCAGCTTCCTGTACCGCGCGTCACGATGACGGCGCCCACGGATCGGAGATCTCGATCCCGGTGCCCATGAAGTCTTTGACATTGCGCGTGGCCAGCATCGCCTGATGGCTGCGACAGATCGCGGCGATCTGGGCATCGAACCCGTCGATCGGCGACCCCGCTCGGTCGCGCGTTGTCACAACATCGGCGTATTCGAGCGCTGCCGATCGATCGAAGGGAAGGACGTATTTGTCGAACGCTGCGAAAATCTCGTCGGCAGTGGACGTCAAGAGGTCTTTGCGGCGACCGTCATCCAGCCGCTCGATGCCGTATCGGATTTCGGCGAGCGTGACCGAGGTCGTATACAACTCCCGCTGGCTCTGCGCTCGCACCCAGTTCATGACTGTGGCGGAGGGCGATGGCCTCATGAGCTCTGAGATCACGTTGGTGTCGACGACGATCACGACGCGAAATCCGCGGCGCGGGCGGGCGTCGAGCGTGGCGGAAGGTCCAGCTCGACCCCTGTGAGGGCGCCGAATCGATCCAGGATGGCCGTCAACAGCCCGTCAGACGACGTCGGCTCATTCACCGCCGCAACGAGGATCGCGCGAATCTCGGCTTCCATCGATCGGCCGTTTCCGGCCGCACGGGTGCGAAGGCGTTCCTTCACGTCGTCATCGAGATCTCTCACGCTGACTGCTGCCATAGCGACCACCTCCAATGCCATCAATGATAGCACTGGGTCACCCGCTGGGCTCTTGCCGAAGCTGTTCCTGAAGGATTACGCACCCTCGAACTGGTGAGACAGAATTCACCCCATGGAGTCAGCCCCGACCGCGTACGCCGACGCCGTGCGATCCGTTCGCGCGGGCGAGCTCGACGCCGATGCGGCGGCCGACCGGCTGATCGCCGAGCTGACCGATCACGAGCTGCTGGGCTTGCTCGACGGTGACGCCGGCGCGTGGGTGCTGCCCCTGATCCCGTGGCTGCTGATCAGCCGGCCGTTCGTCGCCGGGGCGGTGCGCCGCCTGGGCATTCCGGGCATCCGCTTCAGCGACGGGGCGCGCGGGGTGGTGATCGGCAGGTCCACGGCCTTCCCGGTGACGATGGCGCGCGCGGCCACCTGGGATCCCGCGCTCGAGCAGCAGGTCGGCCGGGCGATCGGGCTCGAGACCCGGGCGCGGGGGGCGAACTACTCGGCGTCGGTGTGCGTGAATCTGCTGCGGCATCCGGCCTGGGGTCGTGCGCAGGAGTGCTACGGCGAAGACCCGGTGCTGACCGGTCGCATGGGCTCCGCGATGACCCTTGGGCTGCAGACCCAGGTGATGGCGTGCGTCAAGCACTTCGCGCTCAACTCGATGGAAGACGAGCGCTTCGAGGTCGACGTCTCGGTCGACGAGCACGCGCTGCACGAGGTGTACCTGCCGCATTTCAAGGCGATCGTGGATGCCGGGGCCGACTCGCTGATGACCGCGTACAACCAGGTGCGCGGCCAGTACATGGACGTGAACGCCCCGCTGCTCACCGACATCCTGCGCAAGGAGTGGGGCTTCGAGGGATTCGTCACCAGCGACTGGGTGTTCGGCACCCACGACGCGGTAGCCAGCCTGCAGGCCGGCATGGAGATCGAGATGCCGCTGCGGCTGCGGCGCGCCCGCGAGTTGCCGCACGCGCTTCGATCGGGCCGCCTCGTTCGCGCGACGATGCTGCAGGCCGCGCACCGCATCCTGCGCACCACCCTGCTGCACCACGCGAACCGCGATGCCGACGAGCCCGGCGCCGGGGTCGTCGCGTCGGCGGAGCACCGGGCACTCGCGCGGCAGGTCGCCACGGAGTCGATCGTGCTGCTGAAGAACGAGCCCGTTGGCGCTGGAACGGGCGCCGCACCGCTGCTGCCGCTCAGCCCCGACCTCCGCCGCATCGCCGTCGTCGGTCGGCTGGCCGACCAGGCGAACCTGGGCGACCACGGGTCGTCACGGGTTCGGCCGCCCTCGACGGTGTCGCCGCTGCAGGGGCTGCGTGAGGCGCTTCCGGGGGTGCGCATCACCACCGCCTCGGGGCGGAGCGCCCGTGCGGCTGCGGCCGCGGCATCCCGTGCCGAGCTGGCGATCGTGGTCGTCGGGCTCGACCAGCACGACGAGGGTGAATCGGTGCTCACCGACGCCGTCGAGCTGGGGGCGCTCGGCAGTTCGTTCACCACGGGCGTGCTGCGCGCGCCGCTCAGCGGTCTGGTCCGGTTCGCCTCGCGCTTCGTCCGCGGCGGCGACCGCAGCTCGCTCGCGTTGCTCCCGTCTGACATCGAGCTGATCGAGGCAGTGAGCGCTGCCAACCCGTGCACGGTGGTCGTGCTGATCGGCGGGAGTGCGATCCTGACCGAGGGTTGGAGCGACAGCGTGCCCGCGCTGCTGCTGGCCTGGTACGGGGGCATGGAGGGCGGTCACGCGCTGGCCGACGTGCTGACCGGCGCCGCCGAGCCGACCGGACGGCTGCCGTTCGTCATCCCGACCGACGCGGCGCACCTGCCGCCGTTCGACCGCACCGCGAAGAAGGTCGTCTATGACGGCAGCTGGGGCCAGCGCAAGCTCGACGCCGACGGGCACACCGCGGCCTTCCCGTTCGGATTCGGACTCGGCTACACCGCCCTCGAGCACGAGCTGATCTCGCACAGTTTCGACGAGAGCGGTGGCACGGCGGGGGGCACGGCCGAGGTGCGCGTGAGCAACCCGGGCGACCGCGAGGGAACGACGGTCGTCCAGCTCTATGCCGCCGACGCGTCCGTCGACCGGCCGGTGGCCCAGCTGCTGGGCTTTCAGAAGGTGACCGTGCCGGCGGGGGCCGAGCGGGTCATCCAGATCGAGTTGGATGCCACGCCCACCCGCCAGCGCGATCCCGCGACCCGGCAGTGGTCGCCGAGGCCGGGCCAGTGGGCGCTGCTCGCCGCCCCGCACAGCCCCCTCAGCTGGAGTGGCGCCCGCCCTCTGAGACCCACTCCACCCGCACCGGCAGTTCGGCGTCGCCGCGCAGCACGCTCTTGAGCAGGCGCCGCGCCTCCCACCGCAGCGGAACCAGCGCATCATCGCGCTGCAGCACCAGGTGCCCCTCTCGCTCGGGATGACGCGTCTGCAGCTCGGCCAGCTCTTCGGCTCTCAGCAGCGCGACCGTGCTGTCGGTCGCCCGGTCGACCAGGCGCACCAGCGACTTGGGGCCGCTCAGATCGCTGGCGATCAGGCGCCGCGCGCTGGCCGCGAGGATCGACTTCTGGGCTCCGCGCGTCATCACCAGCGGGCGAGCCGGGCCGTCAAGCAGCCCGGTGAGCACGTCGGCTGCGGCACAGGGCCGACCGATCCGCTGGGCTGCGGCCTGCATCCGCTGCAGCCGGCCCGGGTCGCGCAGCACCTCGTCGATCTTCCAGCCGATGGTCGAGGGGGTGTTGCAGCGCACGGCGGCGCCCTGCTCCATCAGGTAGTCCCCGTTGCGCACCTCCTGCCCCGGGATCGGATTCACCAGCACCATCGGCAGCCCGGCCGCCATGCACTCCGAAGCCGACAGGCCTCCCGGCTTGCCGATGAACAGGTCGGCTTCGCGCAGCAGTCGGGGCATCTCGGAGGTGTAGCCGAGCACCCGGTACCGGTCGCCGGCCGGTGCCACGAGCTGCTCGATCTGCCGCCGCAGCTCGTCGTTGCGCCCGCACACCACCGTCGCCCGGAACGGCGAGCGCACATGCATGGTCTGCCGCACCACGGCGGCGGCATAGTCGCCCCCGGATGCGCCGGCCGAGATCAGCAGCGTCGGCACGGCATCCGGGTCGCGCACGAATGCGGTCGCCTGTGCATCCGACGCCGGCGGCGGCGAAATCGGGATGCCAACCGCAGCCACGCGGTCAGCCGGAACCCCCTGCGCGGTGAGCTGCACCCGCCCCTCCTCGCGTGCCACGAAGATGGCGTGGAACGCGCTCGCCAGCCACAGCCCCTGGAAGTCGTAGTCGGTGGTCACGATCGCGGTCTTCGCATCGGTGGCCCCCCGCAGCACGAGCGACGCCACGAGTTGAGCAGGCAAGAAGTGGGTGCACACGATCGCGGTCGGCTTGAACCGCTTGATCTCGTTGACCGCCGGAATCGAGTTGGCCCGCGTCCACGGATCGATCGGCCCGCGCCTCTTGAACGGCAGGTCGCTGACGTCGTACCCCCAGTCGACCAGCCACGGCGCATTCTCGACCAGCACGAAGTAGCCCTTGCCCAACAGATCCCGATACAGCGCGCTGCTCTGCTGGAGCACGTCGATCACGAGCACGTCGTCGACGTCGTCGCGCGCCAGACAAGCCTGCCTCACCGCAGCCGCGGCCGAGTTGTGGCCGGCCCCGACGCCGGCCGAGAGGATCAGGATGCGCTCTCGCGGCTTGTCCTCCGGGGTGCCCACCGGTGTGCTGCGCATGTGGCGATGGTAGCGGGCGGTGGTGGTGGTGTCTCGGGTGGGTCGGCGACCGGTGACACCGGCACAAACATGGCGAAGGCGACCGTAAACATGCTGACCCGCACGAGTGCGCGGGAGATGTTCAAGACCCACGGCATCTTGATGACCAGCGTCGACACCAACTGGATCACGGATGAGCGGCCCAAGAAGATGCGGTTGGCCGAGGAAGGGTTACATGCCCCGCTTGACCTGGTCGACGGTGCGGCTCGCGTGTACGACCCGTCAGGCGCCTTCGTCGGATCCAAGGCTTTGCATCAAGGCATCCACGTCGAAGTCGTCCGAGGTGTTCTGCCAATGCTCCCTGTAGGTCTCTTCCCGCCCTTCGTCAATGTAGTCCACGAATTGCGCCGCATTTTGGTACCCCGGAACTGAGCGTTCGACACCAGATGACGCCACGAAATCAAGAACAGATCTTAGACGCCCGCTGTCGTCACCAAAGCTTTCGAAGTCCTCCCACGGTTCCAACTCCAACGTCGCAAGCGCCAACCTCATCTCATAGATCTGCTCCGCGACCCCCGGTCCGAGCTGCGATTCGAGCTGATCGGCAAGCGTTTGAAGCAGCTCTGCCTCTTCCCAGTCGTTCGTCTGCTGTTCGAGGACTTCGCGGATGACCTCGAGAACCTCCAAACGATCGGTTATCTCCTTGAAGACGGCTTGCGCCTCGGCTTCCTCGAATAATTCGACAAGGACTTCAATGTCAATCTGGTCGACGCCGCGCCAGGAATCACTCGCCAGATCACCGAGAAACAAGTCAAGTAACACCGCGATCTGTTCAAGGTTGGAAGCACTGCGGGCGGCCCCCATCAGGAATCGAAGACGTCGAGCTTGTTCAGACTTTGTTACGGCTCGTCCAGTTGGGATCTCGGGAGTGTGAAGCAACCGGGCCCCGTTGACGACGACCGCTTGACGCATGCGATCTCGGTCGACATCACTGATCGCGACGCCCTCAGTTGCCTGCGCTCGCTGCTCGTCAAACAAGCGCCATATCCCCTGCAAGTGGGTGAACGATGACGTTTCGGCGGTGAAGAACTGCAATAGCGTCGACGCGCTCCTCAGATAGCCGCTCATGAAATCATCAATGGACGGATTCGAGGAAAAGATCTGCGGATCTGCCGGATCGCCGTCAGCCCTCCAGAAGTCTCCCTTGAGTACTTCGACTGCAGCGCGCATGCGAGAAAGGTCCGAGTCCCGTCCGTCTACAAGTCGTGGCCACAGTCTGGCAAGCGTCGAAAGTTGCACCCCGACTCCGTAAGAAGCGTAGATGGACAACAAAAGTCGAGCATCTTTTGATAGGTCGCCCGCGATAGCCTGCCGCCACACGCCACTCGGATCATGGATGTTCGCGATCATTTGCTCCGCGGCAGAGCTCCCCGTGACTGAATCGAACCGTGCGAGGCTAAGTGCAATAAGCCGGGGGCTGTAGTTTTTGTGCTTCAAGATCTCGCGGTACACACCGGGATCGGCAAAGTAGATCTTTTCGCTGTTTGGCAGATCAGACGACCACACATGGTTGTAGAGGATCAACGCCTTAACTTCGTCGGTGAGATCTTCCATCTCGATGAGGCATTCAGCCAGACCGAGACGCCCGTTCGAAAGCTTCTCGTATATGAGTTTGGCCTGGCCCAGCAGGTAACCTCTCGTCGTCAGAATGAATGCTTTGTTGCTGGCCCCCGCTACCCGATCGGCAAAGTCCAGTAGGTCTTGGTCTTCGTTCTTGCTTAGCTGATCGCCCCTCGCCGAGCGCCCCAGGAAGTCGTCGTAGACGAACACCTGAGCCACGTCGTCAACCCATAACTGATATGCCTCGTTGATGTCCCGCGAGACCTTAACCAGCTCATACCCGTCGATCGCCTGTTCAGCGCACAACATGTTTGCCAGCGTGGTCTTTCCGATTCCCGGCGGGCCGGAGATGAGCACAACCCGCTGACGAGCAAGTATCTTGCGGGCTCGCTCGAGAGCCGCTGTCTGAACGAAGGTTCCGACGTCGCGAGCAATGTTCTTTAATAGATCGTCCGAGCGGAGTACGGTCGGTTGATTTAGGACTGCGGACAGGGTTGAACTGCTGGTTAGCCAAAGACGCAGGTGGGCGCGAACTACCTCGGGATGTTCGTCTAGAAAGAGCTCGATCTCGGTTCGACCGAGAATGTCAGCGCTCTGAGCGATGAACGGGCTCATCGTCTCTACCAGCGTTGCTTTATTTTGAGGGTTCAGCCCCAGAGAAGTAGAAACCGCGTATCGCGACGGGTTGAGCTTTCTGATTTTTGGAAGCTCTTTCGTTTCAAACTCTCTATTCAACGCCTGAAACGAAGCTGATGGCCAGTGCTTACATTGCACAACTGTCGTACTCGCGCCGAGCGCGTGTTGAAGGTCGATCCCGCCATCTCTACCCGGCTTGTACGCCTCCAAATTCACGGACCAGAGACGGTCGAGAATTGACTTGGTCAGGAGTTCAAAGTCGTGGGGATTGAGGGCCTCAAGGTTGTGGCTCACGTATCGTCCCGCCTCTCCTGACCACCTGATCCCGTGCGTCACACAATATTGGGGATCAGTGGCGGCGCGCGTCGCCTCGCTGAGCTGGCGCTCACCAATCACACTCTCGGGGGTGCACCTTGTTCTGCCTAGGCAGGTGGTCGAGGCGCTGCACGATTGTGTCAGCGACGTACCCGCCAGCGTGGGCTGCGGGATAAATGGGCTAGCGGACAATCGAAGGGCTTTCACCGCAAGAAAATCAGTTCAGCTAACGTCCAGTGAGGCCAAGGAGTGCGTAGCCCCCGCGGAGCAAGAAGCGTATGGCTAGACCGCGATGAGCTCCGAGCGATCTTGTGAGTCCAGAAGCTCGTCGAGTGTGATGGCTCGAACGTCATTAAGCTGCCAAGCATCTCTTGCTGCGCTGAACACCTCGACCATCCGGTCTGACGCGTTCTCGCGAGGCTCCTCGTAGACGGCGTGGATGGGCACGTCGTCGGCGATGGATAGTTGGCGGCCGAAGCCATTCATGCTGGCGCCATCCTCACGAATGAGCCCGACCAAGAAACTCCATGACTGAATCTCTTGCTGGAGGGAGTCCGGATTCTTGGTGTCGAACGCCCACGCGTGAGTTAGGTGTGGAGCGCCATTCGTAAAGGCCGCGAGATCAAATCGAGTGCGCTGTTTGCCGACTTTTGCGATCGGGCTGGTCAACAGGTCTCGCCCGACTTCAAGGTTGAAGTCGAACTCGTAAATCTCCCTAAGCTCGCCGGCGATTTTGCGTCTAGTGCCAGAGCGGCGGCGGACGTCGTCCGAACCCTCCACCAGCAGGGGGTACAGCAAGTTGATTGCGTCAGTCGAACTTGCTGCCTCGATTGGGACTGCCGCAGTGACCTGAACCGAGTTCGCTTGACGCCGAGAAAGCTGACTCAACCATTCCGTAGTCAGTTTGCTGGAGCGCTCAGAGTTGAGGGGTCCGTGGTCACCGTAAAAGACTCTTTCGAACCACCTAACCCATTTGGTGATCTCTCGCGGGCTACCACCGAGTCGCGTCGCGCGCGACTGGCTAGTGGCCCATCGAAGGCTCCAGTCGCCACCATCGCGGCCAGCGACGATACCGACGTTGATGAACTCGCCCCGTGCAATGTTTGGGACGTACCGAATGAGCCAGTACTGATAGCTCTGGTAGTTCATCTCTCCACCTCCTACGGAAATATCACACTGTCAGCGAGTTGCAGTGCCCTGCCGGCGACCGCTTCTCTTCGTTCCGAAAGAAGCCACCCAACCGCGCCCAGATCACCGATTGGAATACCCCATTCTAAGGGAACCCCCGATATTGCGGTCAGTATCTGACTATCGGTCAGACTTCTGACAGCAGCCGAGGCGTCTCGAAGGCCCGTAGACGACATGTCGGCCAGGTCCAGGTCATACTGCCAGGCCCGATCTCCAATCGGTATCAAAGTCGCGGCATCCCAATCGCCGTCGCCACCCAGCCAGAACCCATGGTCAAAACTCCAGATCGAGAGGTCGCGATCCACATCGTGCAGCCATTGAGGATCGCCGCCGAGGCACAGATCCCACAGGACGTACAACAGTGCCTGCCGTACCGAGTTGTGGTCGTCCTCGGTGTGCTCCCAATCGAGAGCCACGAATGCCTTGCCCAGATCCAACGAGGCGTGAGCGGGAAGGTCGTTGAGTACGTAGTGATCCCGGTAAGGCCAGGTCTGGAGCGACTCCGGGACAGATATCAATGAAACTGGTCGCACGGGCGCTCCGAGGGATTGACCGATCGCGGCGACAATGACTTCTGCGCCCAACGTCTTGATCCCTTGCGGATTTTGCGCGGGCTTAATCCAATACTCCAAGCCGTCCGAAGCGAGCCCAAGGAATGCGCCAGAACCGCCGGGGGACAACTGCAACGGAGTTACCAGCGAAAGGGTGACGCTAGGTCGAGGAGCAGCGCTGAGCTGGTCGACCCACCAGCGGTGCTCTGCCATGCGCCGAGCCTACTGAGAACGTTCGTCCCCTCGTCATAGGCGAGCGCAACGGTATCGTGCGAGGGACGCGTGGCCACGGTCGAACCATACGAAGCCGCGGGCGGACGCCGATACCGAGTTCGCCATCCCAGGCCAGACCGACAAACGAGGCTTCAAGACCTGTCGCAGAGCACGCCTCCGGCCTACCCGAGCGACGCGACTACGCCGCGCAGGATGCGCCGCGCCTCCTGCTGCGACGCGGCGTCGAGCCCCGCCAGCATCCTGTCCTCCACCGGCTTCACAGCAACCGTCGCCTTCGCCAACTGGCGCCGGCCGCGTGGGGTGAGCCTCGTCGGGAGGGTCTTGCCCACCGGAGCCTCGGCGGGGCGGGTGACGACGCCGTCGCGTTCCAGGGACTGCAGCAGCACGTTCATCGACTGCCTCGAGACGAAGGCGCCCTCGCCGGCTCGGAGTTCGAAGGCCTGGGCGCTGGGCCGGCAGCTCCAGAACGGCGTAGTGCGTCACCGTCATGCCGAGCGGGCGTGAGCCATGAGCCTGGCACTCTCCTGCATTCCTCGCGATGACCGACGGAATGCGAGTTAGGTGGGCCACCCCACGTGCAGAGAGAACGCACCATGAAGCAGAAGTACAGTCACGACGAACGGGTCGAGCGCCTGGTTCGGGCCGACGAGCTCGAGGTGTCGGGTGAGCATCCGGACGAGCTCGGCGAGTACTTCGCGCCGAACTTCCGCTTTCATGGGCCGGGAGGGTTCCAGGCCGACTTCGACGGGCTGAGCGAGTGGTTCGCCTCGGTTCGCGATGCGTTCGACGATCGCGTGATCCGGCACGGAATCATGGTCGTCGAGGGCGACAACCTCGCCTGCCAGACATTCATCGACGGCACGTTCGCCCACGAGTTCACGCAGGCGCCGGGCGGGCCGGTGCCGCCGAACAGGCGCCGGGTGCTGTTCGATCTCATCAACATCGTCCAGATGGATGACGAGGGCCGCCTCACCCACGAATACGTGCGCACCGACAACCGCAGCTTTCTCGAGCAGCTGACGCAGCCTGCAGCGTAGCTAGGCGGCGCCAGCACGCTCGAGCAGGTCGGCTCACAGCGCGATCGCCTCCGCGAGCACCCGCTGGGCGACATCCGGCTTCAGGCTGTTCGCCGGCACGATGTCTACCGTCGTGCCGAGAATGCGCTCGGCCTCGCTGCGCATCCGCCCCAGGGCGAACAAGCCGACATCGGGCGCGACGTCGACGAGCAGATCGATGTCGCTGTCGGGTCCGTCGTCGCCGCGGGCGACGCTGCCGAAAAGTCGGATGTTGCGTGCGCCCAACGCGCCCAGGGTGCGCTTCAACCGCATTCTGTTCTGGTCGACCGCTTGCCGGCGAGATGACCTCGGGGCGGCGGGAACGAGAAGCAGATCGATCTCGAAGCCGGTCGCAGAAACCAGCCTTCTCAAGGTTTCGAGGCTCGGCTCGCGCCTCGATGACTCGTAGGCGCTGATGACGCTCTGAGCCACATTCGCTCTCTCAGCCAACTCGGTCTGCGTCAGGCCCGCGCGCATGCGCGCTCCGCGAAGGGTCGACGCCGCGGTTGGGGTCATGATCCAATTATAGCGGATTGTCGATATTTGTGGATCTCGGGCTGCCGAGCGGCGGCGTGCAGATGCGGAGCGTGTCGACGCTCGTGCCCGGCGCGAGGATGCCGCGCAGGTCACGGCATCAATCCGCCAGCACGCTCCACACCTGCTTGTCGATCTCGCAGGCGCTCCTCGTCGCGGCGGCGCGCAGCGCCCATCCGTCGCGTCAGATCGTGACGACGAGCTTGCGGGCCGACACCCCCTTCGTGAACTGCTCGATCGCGGCGGGGATCGCGTCGAGTCCGTCGCCAACGACGTCGGCAGCGGGTGCGGCCTGATAGCGACCATCCGCGAGGGCCGCGGGGAGGAAGTCGACGAAGATCGCCTGAGCGAGGTCGCTGTCTTTCACGCTGCCACCCCAGATCGCGCTCACGTGCACGCCGATCAGGCGCCCGCGCAGGGCCTCGAGGCGCGTTGCGGGGCTGGGCATCGCGGATGCCACGCGGCGGCTTCCTTCTGTGCGAGCCGCGATCCGCATGCTCGGTCGCAGCGATCCGCTCCCGATCGCGATGGTGCCGGCCAGCGGCCGGGTGCCGATCATGCCGATGAGCTCATCCACGACGTTCGGACTGCGGTAGTCGGCGACGTCCTCTGCTCCGAGAGATCGCACGTAGTCGAAGTTTCGCGGTGATGCCGTGGCGATCACGCGGTAGCCGGCATTGCGCGCCAGTTGGATCGCGTTGCTGCCCACGCTGGTCGACCCGCCCCAGACCAGCACCGTCGCGTGGCGGTCGGGTGCGTCGGCCGTCGGGAGGGAGAGGCCCAGTTGATCCTTCTGGAAGAGGCCGACGGCCGCGGTCGACAGGGTGAGCGGCAGCACGGACGACTGGGCGAACGACAACGAGTCGGGGATCGGGGCCACGAGCTCCTGGAGCAGCACGACGTACCGCTGAAAGCCGCCCTCGGCAGAAGAGTTGCGCGACTTCTCGAGTCCGACGGCATACCCGGCGACTCGATCGCCCGGGGCGAGTCTCGTCACGCCGAGGCCGACCTCGACGACCTCGCCCGCGACATCCGCGCCGACAATCGTGGGAAACGTGACCCAGGGAAAGGCGATCCGATAGAGCAGACCGCTCATCGCGTCAAGCGGATTGATCGCGACCGCATGCACCCGGACCAGCACCTCCCCCGCTGCCGGCGAGGGGACGGGAGCGGGCCCCACCTCGAAGTGTGCGCCGCGGCGCGGGATCCAGAGAGCCATGTTGTTGTCGGTCATAGCGCTACTCTAGACACTGTCTAGATTATAGTCAATGCCTAGATTCTGGCATTGAGATCGTTAGGCTGGTGCTGTGAGCGATCGACCCTTTCATCACGGCAACCTGCGCTCCGCGCTGCTGGAGCGGGCCGAGTCGGTGCTGCGGGATCGCGGACTCGACGCCCTCTCACTGCGCGAACTCGCCCGCGACCTCGGGGTGAGCCACGGCGCGCCCCGCAGCCATTTCGTCGACCGGCAGGCGCTGCTCGATGCCCTCGCCGAACGCGGCTTCGATCGCCTGGCGCACGCCATGCGCGAGGCGGCGCAGACCCACGCCGACGATGTCTACGACTCCCTCGTGGCCGCAGCGCACGCCTACGTCGACTTCGCCGTGCGCGACGCCGCGCTCGTCGACCTGATGTTCGCCCGGCACCTGGATGAGGCGGCTGCCGGCGTTCAGGCCGCAGCCGGCCGGTTCTTCGCCACCATCCGCGAGTTGGTCGGAACCTGGATGGCCGCCCTCGACGGCGATGACATCGAAAGGATGTCGCTGCTCATCTCCGCCACCATGCAGGGCATCGCCACCTTCACCGCGGCCGGCCGCGTCGGCCCCGCCCAGAGCGACGAACTCATCCGGGACGCCGTCAACGGATTCCTCAGGTCGGGGCACCGCCGGACGTGAACTCGCCGGCCAAGATGCTCCACACCTGCTTGTCGTAGAACACGTCGCCCACCTTCCACGCCTCGCGCAGCAGGCCCTCGAGCGTCATTCCGAGTCGCTCGGCGACGGCTGAGCTGCGGGCGTTGTCGGCGCGACACCGCCACTCGGCGCGGTGCAGGTTGCGCTCGTCGAAGGCGTAGGTCAGCAGCATCCGGCATGCGGCGGTGATCAGGCCGCGGCCCTCGGCGGCGGGCTCGAGCCAGCAGCCGATCTCGCAGGTGCCGGCGGCGGCGCTGAACTCGACGAACATGACGCCGCCGACCAGGGTGGGGCCGGTCGAGTCGGGCAAGCCATCCAGCCAGATGCCGAAGATGCGGTTGCCGTCGCGCGCGGTGGCGTCGGCGTAGCGCTGCAGCGTGGCGCGGGCGCCGTCGACGTCGGACGTCACGAACGAGGGGCCGACCCACGGGCGGATGTGCTCGCGCGCGCGGCTCATGTGGGCGGCGAACTCCTCGGCCTGCCACGGCTCGAGAGGGCGGAGGGTGGCGGTGCCGCGGATACCGGTGAGCTGCGCCTCGAACATGGGTCGAGGCTATCGGCGTCGGGCGACCCGCCTCTGGCTAGACTCGCGGCCGTGAGCTCGCGATATCGCCTGGCCCCATGGATCATCGCGGGGACATTTTTCGACGCGTCACAGCGGTCGCCGCAGCTGCCGAATCCGCGCCGGCTGGTCGGACTAGCGAGCGGGAGTAGCACGCGCGCAATAGCCAGTATCCAGTTGGGGGATGCCGGGGCCGCTGTCGCGCGTCGGCGTAGTCTGCGTGCATGTGCCGCAACATCCGCTGCCTTCACAACTTCGAGCCCGCCACCACCGATGACGAGGTGCGCGAAGCGGCGTTGCAGTTCGTGCGCAAGGTGAGCGGGTCGACACACCCCTCGCGAGCCAACAAGCCGGCGTTCGAGGATGCGATCGACGAGATCGCGGCGGCCACCCGGCGGATGCTCGATCAGCTGGTCACGAACGCTCCGCCCAAGACGCGCGAGGCCGAGGCGATCAAGGGGCGCGCACGGCACGAGGCGCGGATGGAGCGCGAGGTGCGGATCCGCACGGGGGTTGCGGCCGCATCCGGCGCCTATCCGCGCGGCGCACGTGGTGAAGTACTGGCCGACTGGCCTCAGTAGCCACTCGCGAGGAACGCACCCAGCTTCTCGAGGATGCCGCGGGTGCCCTCTTCACGGCCCGCGCCATCCGCCCAGAACTGGGTGAGGGTGAAACCGGCGCGGGCGAGGCGGCGCTCGGGGGTGGGCTGGGCGCTCACGCCTGCTTCCGATCGAAGGTCACGTGGATGGTGCCGCTCTCAGCCACCTCGGTGGTCACCGTGTGGGTGAGCTCGAGCCCGGCCAGGTCGTCCCACAGCCGCGTGCCCTTGCCGAGGATGATCGGCGCGACCATCACGTGCAGGTGGTCGACCAGTCCGGCGAGCAGGAACTCGCGGGCCGTGCCGATGCCGCCGCCGACGCGCACGTCTTTGCCGCCGGCCGCCCCGGACGCCTCGGCGAGCACGTTCTGGATCGTGTCGTCGCGGAAGCGGAAGGTGGTTCCGCCGTCCATCGGGATGTCGGGTCGCGGTGCGGTGCGGGTGAGCACGAAGACCGGCGTGTGGAACGGCGGCTCGGCGCCCCACCAGCCGCTCCAGTCCGCGTCATCCGGAAAGGAATGCAGACCGAACATCGTCGCGCCCATGATCTCGGCGCCGATGCCGTCGAAGAACGCGGAGGCGTACTTCTCGTCGATGCCGGTGGTGCCGGCTCCGCTGGTGTCGCCGAAGACCCTCTCGCGAAAGGTGCGGGTGGCGGTGTAGGCGGCGGTCAGGCGGTCCCACCCCTCGCCCATCGGGCTCTCGGGGGTCGGCTCGGCCGTCGCGGCATAGCCGTCGAGCGAGAGGAACAGATCGATGCGAACGCGGGTCATGGCTGGCTTCTTTCCGTGCGGATCTGATGTCGTGGTCGGTGATGCGTCAGGGTGGGCTGCTCGTCGAGCCACAGGTGCAGCACGTCGAGGCCGCCCGGTTTCAGACTCACCGTGCGCACGCGTCCGTGCTTCTCGGAGGCGATGAGCCCCGCGGTCTCGAGCACGCGCAGGTGCTGCATGAGCGACGGCAGGGCCATCTCGAAGGGGGCCGCCAGTTCGGAGACGACCGCCGGCTGCTTCGCCAGACGTTCGACGACGGCCCGACGCGTGGGATCCGCGAGGGCGCGGAGCACGGCGTCGACGTCGTCGTGATAGTTAGGCACGCACCTAAGCATTGTTGACGGGCGACGAGCGGTCAAGCCCGGCGACCGCTACCCCTGCGCCGCCGTCGCCCGCTCGAGCACCAGTTCGCGCACGCGGGCGGCGTCGGCCTGGCCATGCATCGCTTTCATGACCGCGCCGATCACGGCTCCGGCGGCCTGCACCTTGCCGTCGCGGATCTTCTCGAGCACATCGGGCTGCTGCGCCAGGGCGGCGTCGATCGCCGCGATGAGGGCGCCGTCATCCGACACGACCTTGAGGCCGCGCTTCTCGACCACCTCGGCGGGGGCGCCTTCGCCGGCGATCACGCCTTCGATCACCTGGCGGGCCAGGCGGTCGGTGAGGGTTCCGTCGTTGACCAGGGCATCGAGTTGGGCCACCTGCTGCGGGGTGATCAGGGATGCCGCGTCGACATCCTGCGCGTTGGCCAGACGGGCGATCTCGCCCGTCCACCACTTGCGCGCCGCCTGCGGGGTCGCGCCCGCCGCCACGGTGTCGGCGATCTCGACGAGGAGGCCGGAGTTCGCGACATCCTGGAACTCGTTGTCGGTGAAGCCCCAGCTCTCTTTCAGGCGGCGTCGCCTGACCGCGGGCGCTTCAGGCAGCGTCGCTTTGAGGCGGGCGATCAGGGCGGGATCGGGCTCGATCGGCAGCAGGTCGGGCTCGGGGAAGTAGCGGTAGTCGTCGGCGTCGCTCTTGGGGCGGCCGGCGCTGGTCTGGCCGGTGTCCTCGTGCCAGTGGCGGGTCTCTTGGGTGATGGTGCCGCCGGCTTCGAGAATGGCCGCCTGGCGCTGGATCTCGTAGCGCACGGCACGCTCGACGCTGCGCAGCGAGTTCACGTTCTTGGTCTCGGTGCGGGTGCCGGGCTTGTTCGGCTCCTCCCCCGGTGCGGCCCGTCGCCGCAGACTCACGTTCGCGTCGCAGCGGAGGTTGCCGCGCTCCATCCGCGCCTCGCTGATGCCGAGGGAGCGCACGATGTCCCGGATGGTGGCCACATAGGCCTTGGCCACCTCGGGCGCGCGCTCCTCGGCTCCGACGATCATCTGGGTCACGATCTCGACGAGAGGAACTCCCGCGCGGTTGTAGTCCACCAGCGAGTACTCGGCGCCCTGGATGCGGCCGGTGCTGCCCCCGATGTGGGTGAGCTTGCCGGCATCCTCCTCCATGTGCGCGCGCTCGATCGGCACGGTGAAGACGGTGCCGTCGTCGAGCTCGACATCGACGCTGCCCACGCCCGCGATCGGCTCGTCGTACTGGCTGATCTGGTAGTCCTTCGCCAGGTCGGGATAGAAGTAGTTCTTGCGCGCGAAGCGGGATGTCGCAGCGATCTCGCAGCCGAGGGCGAGCCCGAGAGAGATGGCGTACTCGACCGCCTTCTCGTTGACGACGGGGAGGCTGCCCGGCAGGCCGAGGTCGACCGGGGTGATCTGGGTGTTCGGGCCGACATCCTGTGGCGCGCCCGCGCGGGCCGGGTTCGGTGCGTCCGAGAACATCTTGGTCTCGGTGCTCAGCTCGACGTGCACCTCGAAACCGAGCACCGGCTCGAACAGCTCGAGCGCCTTGTCGTAGTCCATGAGGGCGGGCTAGGGCATGAAGGCGATTCTACCGGGGGCGGGTTGGGGGCTGGTTCGTCGC
>DASTNC010000088.1:0-5765 GCA_035721225.1 Pseudolysinimonas sp. | reverse complement strand
AGCTGGGTCGCCGCAAGTTCTTGATCGTGTTCTTCGCGGCCGTGATCGCGGGCAACGCGCTCGCCGTGATCGCCGGACTGGCCGGATTCGGTCTCTACGGCGCCCTCTACGGATTGATCGGCTCGACCCTGATCTCCATCTGGGCGTCGCCGGCCGCGCGCACGCAGTTCTTGATCATGTTCGGGATCTACCTGCTCATCACCATCGTTCTCAGCCCCGCGCTGCTCTTCGAGATCATCGGCGGCATCATCGGCGGTACCGGGTCGGCCTACCTTCTGCACCGATTCGAGGACGTCCCCCGGTTGACCCGTCGTGCCTCGCTGGCCATCGCAGGCGGCCTGGTCGTGCTCGTGGTCGTCGCGGTCGTGAGGAGCCTGCTCGCATGAGCGGTTCCGCGCCGCAGTCCGAGGTCGACTCGGAGTACTGCTACCGGCATCCCGATCGGCAGAGCTTCATCCACTGCCAGCGTTGCGGTCGCACGATCTGCCCGCAATGCCAGACACTGGCTGCGGTGGGCGTGCAATGCCCGGAATGCGTCCGCGAGGGCCGTCAGCAGGTCGCCGCCTCGCGGCCCGGCCTGCTGTCGCGCCTGATCGGGTCTGGCAGCACACCGGTCGTCACCTACGTGCTGATCGCGCTCTGCGTGCTCAGCTACCTCATCCAGTGGATCAGCGGCGGTGCGCTCACCACCGCCTGGGTGCTCGATCCGCGGGTCATGGCGAGCGAGCCGTGGCGACTGCTGACCTCGGCGTTCTTGCACTCGACGAGCTTCATCCCGCACCTGCTGCTGAACATGTACGCCCTGTTCATCTTCGGTCCGCCCTTGGAGCGCTTCCTCGGTCGCGCCCGCTACCTCGCGCTGTACCTGGTCGGGGCGGTCGGCGGCGGGCTGGGCGTGGTGCTGGTGTACCAGCTCGCCATCGCGACCGGTGGCGCATCCACGAAGTGGCTGGGCGGGTTGCTCGAGCCGGCCACCGCCCTCGGCGCCTCCGGCGCGATCTTCGCGCTGATGGGCGCCCTCCTGGTTCTGCGCAGGGCGATGGGACTGCAGCTGACGCAGATCCTGATCGTCGTCGGGATCAATGTCGTCTTCGGCTTCGTCGTCCGCGGCATCGCCTGGGAGGACCACCTCGCCGGGCTCGGCGCCGGCGCGGCCGTCGCGGCGGTCTACCTGGCGACCCGTCGGCCCGGGCAGAAGGCGCGGCAGATCGCGGGGGTGGCAGGAATCGTCGTGGGGATCGCCGTGATCCTGTTGGCCTGCGTGCTCAGCTCGCCCGCGTACTACTCCTGAAAGTGCACAGGCTCATCCACAGTGTGGATGAATCACACTGGTGTAGTTCGAGGGATGCGGACGGCTCAGCGCCAGCGCGTCGTCATCAGGAAGCCGATGAACATGATCCCGAAACCGATCAGGATGTTCCAGCTGCCGAGCGACGGAATCGGCCAGGCCATCTGGCTCAGGTAGAACACGATGATCCAGACCAGGCCGATGAGCATGAAGCCGAACATCACCGGCTTGAACCACACCGGGTTCGGCGCGCGCTCGCCGGTACGGGCTTCGCCGGTGACCGGCTTGGGGCGTGCGTTCGGACGGGCCATGCAGGAATACTAACGGACGGATCCCCGAGGAGCCTGGTGGGGCATCCTCCCAGCGTCGCCGAATCCGTGCGAGGCCTAGAATCGCCTACATGAACGAGCAGGGGGAGGGCGAGCCGACGGCCGACCCGTCCGAGCCCGCCGAGCGACCCCGGGGCGCAGGCACCGCGTCGACGAAACGGCCACGACGCCGGGTTTCGGTTGCCGGCGTTCTCGGCGAGTTGTTGATCACCGCGGGCGTTCTCGTGCTGCTCTTCCTGGGTTGGCAGCAGTGGCTGGGTGACATCATCGAGGGGCATCAGCTCTACGGGCAGTCGGTGCAGCAGTCTCAGGAGTGGATCAAGGCGGCAGGCCCGAGCAAGACACCCGCGGATCCGGCCGAGCAAGCCGACCCGGCCGCGCCCCCGGTGATCTCCGCCTCGGTGGCGAACGGCAAGAACTTCGGGATTCTCTACGTCCCGCGATTCGGCGCGGACTACGCGCGGCCCATCGCCCAGGGCACGAGTCTTTCGGTGCTCAACCGGGGCAACCTCGGTCACTACCCGACCACCCAGATGCCCGGCGCCGTGGGCAATTTCATGGTGGCCTCGCACCGCAAGGCATACGGCGGCGACCTCGAGCACATCAACGACCTGCGGGTGGGGGACCACATCTTCGTGGGAACCGCGGACGGCTGGTACCAGTACACGTTCCGCAACCTGCAGTTCGTGGTGCCGACCGACATCGCCATCCTCGATCCGGTTCCCGACCAGCCCGGCCTGCAGCCCGGCGACCGCATCATCACCCTGCAGAGCTGCAACCCGTTCTTCTCGACGGCCGAGCGGATCATGGCCTACGGCACCTTCGACGCGTTCTCTCCGATCTCCGGCGGTCCGCCCGCCGAGATCGCAGCGACCGTGAACGGGAAGTCCTGATGTACGCGGCGCTCTGGCGGGTTCTGCCCGGCCCCTGGTGGACCCGGCTGCTGATCCTGCTCGTCCTGGTCGCAGCCGTCCTGTCGCTGCTGGTGCTGTGGGTCTTCCCGTGGATCGGCGAGCTCACGGCGCCACAGGATGTCACCGTCGCCCCGGGCGCCTGAGGAAGCCGAAATGACCCGTATCCTCGTCGTCGACAATTACGACAGCTTCGTGTACACGCTCAACGGCTACCTGCAACAACTGGGAGCCGACACCGAGGTGGTGCGCAACGACGCCATCGCCGAGGCCGACGTGCCGAACCGCATCGCCGAGTACGACGCGGTGCTGCTGTCGCCCGGTCCGGGCACTCCGGCATCGGCCGGCATCTCGATCGCGGTGGTGCGGGCGGCTCGTGCAGCGGGGTCGCCCCTTCTCGGGGTCTGCCTGGGCCATCAGGCCATCGCCGAGGCTCTCGGCGCCACCGTCACCCATGCCGACGAGCTCATGCACGGCAAGACCTCGCTGATCCGTCACGACGGCAGCGACTTCTACGCGGGCGTACCCCAGCCGTTCCGGGCGACCCGGTATCACTCGCTCGCCGTCCTCGAGGGCACGATGCCCGACGAGCTCGAGGTGACCTCGCGCACGGAAGGCGGAGTCATCATGGGCTTGCGACACCGTGAGGCGCCGCTGTTCGGGGTGCAGTTCCATCCTGAGTCGGTCTTGACCGAAGGCGGATACCGGATGCTGGGAAACTGGCTCGCGACAACCGGGCTCGTCGACGCGGTCGATCGCGCGAAAGACCTCAGCCCTCTGGTGAAACTGGGCTAGCGGCTAGCCGTTGCAGTAGGTCAGGGTCACGCTCGACCGCTGCGGAACGTCGCCGGGGCCGGGCGACTGGGCGGTCACCTTCTGCCCGCTGCATGAGGTGGTCGGCACCAGTTTGACCGTGAGAGCGTAGGCCGAGCCCGAGAGCAGATCCCGCGCGGTGACTGCATCCTGGCCGCGCACATCAGGCATCTTCACGAGGCCGTTCGACACCACCAGGTCGACTGTCGTGCCCTTGGTGACCTGGAGGTTGCCGCCGTTGGGAGTCGTGGAACCGGGCACCAGCACCCCGATGACCTGGCCGGCCGGGACGGTGGGCGAGTAGTCGGTCGTGGTCGCGCCGTAGACGAGACCGACCGCTTTGATCGCGGCCTGGGCGTCGGCCTCCGGCTTGTAGATCTGGCCCGGAAGGGTGACCTGCACCGGTCCGGACGACACGGTGACCTGCACGTTGTAGCCGGGGGTCACGCGGGTGCCCGCCACCGGATCCGTGGAAATGATCTGATCGATCGGCACCGTGTCACTCGGCTGATCGACCTGCGTCACCTTGAGATGCGCGTCGATGAGCTTCTGGCTGCCGACCTTGTAGCTTTCGCCCGCGACCTTCGGGATGCTGACGGCGGCGTTCGTTCCGACCAGCTGCTGGGGAGCCAGCGTGAAAACCCACACCAGGGTGGCGACGATGATCACGGCCATCACCGAGATGCCGCCCCAGATCCAGGCGACCGGAGGGCGGTTCTGGGTGCGGGGCGCCCGGTCGCCATCATCGGCCAGTCGCCGCAGGGTGGCTTCGGATGCCGCCGTCGAGTTCGGGTTCACCCCGAACAATGCGGCGTTGAAGTCATCGCTCCCGGGGGTGCGGTCGGGCACCTTGCCGGTCATGGCGATCCCAAGATCGGCCCGGAACTCGGCCGCGGTCTGGAAGCGTTCGCCCCGGTCTTTCGCGAGCGCGTGCATGACCACAGCATTGAGAGCGGGAGAAACGGCCGGATTGAGGGCGCTCGGCGGGACAGGAGCCTCGCTGATGTGCTGGTAGGCCACGGCGACAGCCGTATCGCCGCGGAAGGGCGCCTTGCCGGTGAGCAGCTCGTAGAGCACGACGCCCGTCGAATACAGGTCGGTGCGCGCGTCGATCCCCTCGCCGCGGGCCTGCTCAGGAGAGAAGTACTGTGCCGTTCCCAGGATCGCGCTCGTCTGCGCGATGGTGGCGGATGAGTCTGAGATGGCTCGGGCGATGCCGAAGTCCATCACCTTCACCTGGCCGGACGTGGTGATCATCACGTTGCCCGGCTTGATGTCGCGGTGCACGACGCCGGCGCGATGCGAGTATTCGAGCGCGGTCAGGATTCCGTCGGTGATCCGCACAGCCTCCGCGGGGTCGGGCGGACCCCCGGCGATCAGGTCCTTGAGGAGCTTGCCGTCGACATGCTCCATCACGATGAAGGGGACCTGCACCTCGACGCCCGACGGGTCCCGCACGGTTTCCTCGCCGGCGTCGAAGACGCGGACGATCGTCGGATGCGCCATCCGCGCGGCGGCCTGGGCCTCCTGGCGGAATCGGGTGCGGAATGCCGGGTCGTTGGCCAGGGACGGCTTGAGCAGCTTGACCGCGACCTTGCGGTTGAGGCGTGCATCCAATCCCGCGTGGACGTCGGCCATTCCACCGCGCCCGAGGAGTTCCCCAAGCTGGTACCGACCGGCGAGCAGACGGATGCCTGGCGCTGCCTCGTCCGTCGTAGTCATCTCACCTCGCCCTCGGTCGAAAAGCCGTTGTCAGTGTAGCCGCAGACGACTTGGCGACTGCCGAGCGCGGGTCAGCGGTCACCGATCGTTAGAGGACAGTGACTGTGCGAGCGTTCGACGTCGCCGAGTTGAAGGCGCTCGATCCGCTTCCGCAGATGGCGGTCAGGGTGATGCTGGCAGTCCCGGCGTTCGTGGGGGTGATGGTGACCGACGTGGAGCCGGCTGGCAGCGGGTTGTTGAGTCCGGTGACGGTCACCCCCGACACGGTCAGGGTGTACCCGCTGAGCGCCCGGTCGGTCGGGCATCCGCTGTAGGCGTTCCAGGTCACCTGTACCGGGTTTCCGACGGTCGCCGTCGCCGGCGCGTTCGGGGTTCCGGGGGCGGTTGCGCCTGGGTAGTCGGTGTAGACATTGACGGTGATCGTCGTCCCGACCTTCTGGTTGCCGTAGGGGGTGATCCCGTAGACGGTGTTGTTCTTGGTGGGGCTGTCGGCGACCGTGCCGTTTTGCGGGTCGACTCCGTAGCCGAGGTCGCTGAGCATCTGCGAGACCTGATCGAGCGTCTTGCCTTTGTAGTCGGCCGGGTTGAGCACATGGAAGGTCGGCGTCGGCGTCGGCGTGTCACTGGGAGTGGGAGTGCGCGACGCCCTCGTCTGGGTCGTCGCGCTCGGGGTGTCGTCCCCGCTACCGGTCGGCTTGATGA
>DASTNC010000087.1:0-13367 GCA_035721225.1 Pseudolysinimonas sp. | reverse complement strand
ATCCGGCCACGACCGAGCGGTCGGGGCGATCGCCAGCCCGAGCAGCGTCATCAGCGCGCCCAGGACGATCGCGATCACCGGCCACGCGGTGAGGGATGTCGCGGTCACCAATCGCCCGATCGACTGGGCCCCGGCGACTCCGGTGGCCTTCGTGATGGCCGAGGTGGCGGCGACCACGGGATTGCCGACCGCGAACGCCGAGACCGCGATCACGCAGACCCCGAGCAAGGCCAGCAGCACGCCGAGCACCGCCCGGAAGAACCGGCCCGCGATCGCCAGCGCAGCGATCACGGCGAGTGAGGCGAGGGCCAGCGCCGACAGCGCCCCACCCGTAACCTGGCCTGACACCGGGAACGGCTTGCCCTGCACCGTCAAGGTGAACCAGGTCTGCGACCAGTCGGCGAGGATCAGGGCCGCCAGCACCGCGATGCCGACCAGCGCGATGAGCTTTCCGCGCGCGCCGCTCACGACAGCCTGCGCATCGCGTTGGCGATCGCCACCGCGCGCAAGGGCGCAGCCGCCTTGTTCTGCGCCTCCTGGTGCTCGGTCGCTGGATCCGAGTCGGCCACGAGACCGGCGCCGGCCTGCACGCGGGCGAGCCCGTCGACGATCGTCGCGGTGCGGATCGCGATGGCCAGGTCGGCATCCCCGGCCAGCCCGAAGTAGCCCACCACGCCGCCGTAGACGCCGCGCTGCGCCACCTCCAGCTCGTCGATGATCTCGAGCGCGCGGGGCTTCGGCGCGCCCGAGAGGGTGCCGGCCGGGAAGGTGGCCGTGAAGACGTCGATCGGGCTGGCATCCTGTCGAAGGTCGCCCTCCACGCTCGACACCAGATGCATGATGTGGCTGAACCGCTCGACCTGCATGAACTCGGTGACCTCGACCGAACCGGCCACGCAGACTTTGGACAAGTCATTGCGCGCGAGATCGACGAGCATCAGGTGCTCCGCCTGCTCCTTCGGGTCGGCAAGCAGTTCGTCGGCCAGCTCCAGATCGCCCTCCGGGGTCTCGCCGCGCGGCCGCGAGCCGGCGATCGGATGTGTGAACACCCGGCCGCCCTGCACCTTGACGAGCGCCTCGGGAGACGAGCCGACGATCGAGTAGGAATCTCCTGCCGGTCCCTCGAGGGTGAGCAGATACATGTACGGGCTCGGGTTGAGGGCCCGCAGCACGCGGTACACGTCGATCGGCTCGGCCGTGATCTCGTGGTCGAACCGCTGCGACACCACCACCTGGAACACGTCGCCGTCACGGATGTACTGCTTCGAGCGCTCGACGGCAGCCTCGTACTCCGGAGCGCTCACCCGCGGGATCGGCGTCGCCGGAGTGGTCAGGTCGACGTGGGCGATCCAGGCCTCCGACGGCTGCGCGATGCCGGTCTGCAGAGCGTCGAGCGCGGCCTGCGCGTGGATCCATTGCGCGTCGGGGTCGTCGGTGCCGTCGTTGAGCACCGAGGCGATCAGGGTCGCGGTTCCCTGCCGGTGGTCGAGCACGACCAGCTGGCTCACGAAGCTCAAGGCCTGACCGGGCACCGAGAAATCGGCCGGCGGCACATCGGGCAGGTTCTCGAGCTGGCGCACCGCTTCCCATCCGATGAATCCGACCAGGCCCCCGGTGAGGGGCGGATGGCCCTCGAGGTGCGGCGTGCTCCAGCGGGCGTAGAGGTGAGCGAGTGCCTCGAGGGGCGCGGCCGGGGCGTCCGGGCCGAGAGCGCGCTCTGCCGACACGCCGTAGTCGATCCAGACCGCGCAGTCGGTGCCGTCGTCGGCCTTGCCCTGCGTCAGCACGCCGAGCGACCCGACGCCGACGAACGAGAACCGCGACCAGATGCCGCCCTGCTCGGCCGACTCCAGCAAGAAGGTGCCCGGCTTGCCGATGGCCAGCTTGCGGTACACCCCGATCGGCGTCTCCCCATCGGCGAAGAGCTCCCGCAGAACGGGCACCACGCGATGGCCGGCCGCCAGCGCGGCGTCGAAGTCTGCCCGGCTGGTGGTGGTCATGAGCTGCTCTCGGGAGGTGCGCCCTCGGCGTTCGAGGCAGCCACGAACGGGACGAGCGGATCGACGTCGAAGCAGGCGTGCGCCCCCGTGTGGCAGGCGGGACCGTGCTGCTCGACCTGGACCAACAGCGTATCCCCGTCGCAATCCAGGGCCGCTCCGCGCACCAGCTGCACGTTGCCGCTGGTGTCGCCCTTGCGCCAGTACTCCTGACGGCTGCGCGACCAGAACGTCACCCGCCCCTCGGTGAGGGTGCGACGAAGTGCCTCGGCATCCATGTAGCCGAGCATCAGCACCTCACGCGTGTCGTGCTGCTGGATGATCGCCGGCAGCAACCCGTCGGCGTTGAAGCCCGCGCGCTCGATCACCGAGCCCACGGTCTGGGCTGTCAGAACCTCGCTCATCGGCTGCGCTCCCTCATCTGACGGCGATCCCTTCGGCGCTCAGCGCCGCCTTGACGTCCGCCACGGTCAGCTCGCCGTTGTGGAACACCGATGCCGCCAGCACCGCGTCCGCGCCCGCAGCGACCGCCGGGGCGAAGTCTGCCACCGCGCCCGCGCCCCCGCTGGAGATCACCGGCACCGAACTCAGCTCGCGCACGGCCGCCACCAGCTCGAGGTCATAGCCCTGCTTCGTGCCGTCCGCGTCGATCGAGTTGACCAGCAGCTCGCCGGCGCCGCGCTGAATGGCCTCACGCGCCCAGTCCAGCGCGTCGAGCTGCGTCTCGGTGCGGCCGCCGTGGGTCGTCACGATGAAGCCGCTGGGGGCGCGGCGGCTGCGCTTCACATCCAGCGAGAGCACGAGCACCTGGGCGCCGAAGCGGTCGGCGATCTCGCCGAGCAGCTCGGGGCGGGCGATCGCCGCGCTGTTCACGCCGACCTTGTCGGCCCCGTGGCCGAGCAGCCGCGCCACGTCGTCGTTCGAGCGGACTCCTCCGCCGACGGTCAGCGGGATGAACACCTGCTCGGCCGTCGCGGTGACCGTCTCGTACATCGTCGATCGGTCTTCCACCGTCGCCGTCACATCGAGGAAGGTGATCTCGTCCGCCCCCTGCTCGTAGTACAGACGGGCCAGCTCGACCGGGTCGCCCGCGTCGCGCAGGTCGAGGAAGTTGACGCCCTTCACGACCCGCCCGGCCGCGACATCCAGGCAGGGGATGACGCGTGTCACGACGCTCATGTCAGATCCTGGCGGCGTGGATCGCGCTCACCAGAATGGCGCGGGCACCCAACTCGTACAGCGCGTCCATCACGTGGTTCGTCTCGGCTCGGGGAACCATCACCCGCACGGCCACCCACTCCGAGTCGCGCGTCTGCGACACGGTGGGCGACTCGAGTCCGGGAGTGATCTTCGACACCGCATCGAGCAATGCTGCCGGGAGGTCGTAGTCCATCAGGACGTACTGGTGGGCGACCATCACGCCCTGCAGGCGACGGCGGAGGGTCTCGAGACCATCGATCGACTCGTTCGCCGCGATGAGAACCGCGTGCGACTCCAGGATCACCGGCCCGAAGATCTCGAGGCCCTGCTTCTTGAGTGTCGATCCCGTCTCGACGACATCGGCCACGGCGTCCGCGACGCCGAGCCGGACCGCAGACTCGACCGCGCCGTCCAGGTGAACGACGTCGGCCGTGACCCCCTCGCGCTCGAGGAAGTCGATGACGAGCGCCGCGTAGCTGGTGGCGACGCGCACCCCATCGAGTTGAACCAGGGAGTCGAAGCGCCCGATCGGCCCGGCGAAGCGAAAGGTCGACGCGCCGAAGTCGAGCTCATCGATCTCGACCGCCGGCGAGTGCGAGTCGAGCAGCAGATCGCGACCGGTGACGCCGACGTCGAGGGCGCCAGAACCCACGTACGTGGCGATATCCCGGGGGCGCAGGTAGAAGAACTCGACATCGTTGCGCAGGTCGCTGACGATCAGCTCCTTGGGATCGCGACGCGTGGCATAGCCGGCCTCCTGCAGCATCTGCACGGCCGTTTCGGACAGGGTGCCCTTGTTGGGCACCGCGATTCGCAGCATGGGGTGAGTCTTTCAGTCGACGGGACGGCGGGCGGCGGAATCCGGGTCAGAGATGTCGCTGAACGTCCTCGAGCGAGAGTCCCTTGGCGAGCATCAGCACCTGCAGGTGGTACAGCAACTGCGAGATCTCGGATGCGGTCTCGTCGTCGCTCTGGAACTCGGCGGCCATCCAGACCTCTGCGGCCTCTTCGACGATCTTCTTGCCGATCGCGTGCACGCCGGCGTCGAGCTCCGCGACCGTGCGGGACCCCGTCGGCCGCTCGGCGGCCTTCGCGCTGAGCTCCCCGAAGAGGGAGTCGAAGGACTTCACCCGTCCAGGGTACCGGGCGGGACGACGGGCTACTTGACGCCCAGAAGGTCGATGACGAACACGAGGGTCCTGCCCGACAGGCGATGCCCGCCGCCCGCGGGGCCGTACGCCCAGGCCGGCGGGCAGATCAGCTGACGGCGACCGCCGACCTTCATGCCCGGGATGCCCTCCTGCCAGCCGCGCACGAGGCCGTTCAAGGGGAACTGGATCGACTGGCCACGGCCCCAGCTGGAGTCGAACTCCTCGCCCGTCTCGAAGTCGACCCCGACGTAGTGCACGTCGACCGTCGCACCCGGGGTGGCCTCTGCGCCGTCGCCGACCACCAGGTCGGTGATGACGAGCTCGGTGGGCGCGTCGCCGATGATGGGCTCGATGTCGGGCTTCGTCATGTCTGCCATTGTTCTTCCCCTAAACGCTCTTGCGGCGGAACTGCCGCTTGCCGCCGGCCTTGCCGTGCACGCCGTGAATCGAGGACTCGGAACCGGGTGCGGCGATCCGGTTGTCGCCCTGCTGCTTCTTGCGCTCCAGAGCCTCGCGGAACTTCTTCTTGGTGTCGTCGGCCTTCTGCTGGTCGACGGCGTCCGGCTTGGTCTCGTCGGTCATGCCCCCAGTCAATCAGATCGATCAGGCCCCGAGGGATCAGCCGAGCACGCCGATGGCCGCATGCAGCAGTTCGGGCAGCGTGTCTGGAAAGACGCGCACGGATGCGGCACCGAGTTCCACCGGCGACCACCAGCGCGCGCCGAGGAGCGATCGGCGCTCTCCCTCCGTCCATCCCGTGGTGTCGAGCACGAAGGTTTCGACACGGACGGTGAAATACCGTTCCTGCTGCTCCCACACCCGGCCGTCGAAGTCGAACACCGCGCTCCGCTGCCCGGGCAGGGGCTCGACCTTCGCGACCCGGAGTCCCGTCTCCTCCTGCAGCTCGCGGATGGCCGCCTGCTCGAAGGTCTCGTCGGGCTCGACGCCCCCGCCCGGGGTGAACCACCAGCGGCCGGCACTCGGATCGGCAGGGTCGAATCCTTGAAGCAGCAGCACGTTGTCGTCCGGATCCAGAACCACGACCCGGGCGACATCCCGAACGATGCGGTCCGACATGCTCAGTGCGGGTGCGACGCGTCAGCAGCTGCCCGGAGGGCTGCGATCGCGTCGCGCGCATTGTCAGCGCCGTACACGCTCGAGCCGGCGACGAAGGTGTCTGCCCCTGCCGCAGCGGCGATCCCGATGGTGTCGACGGTGATGCCGCCATCCACTTGCACCCAGACGTCGAGGCCGCCGGCGCCGATCGCGGCACGCGCGGCGGCGACCTTGGGCATCATCCCGCTCATGAAGCTCTGACCGCCGAATCCGGGCTCCACGGTCATGATCAGCAGTTGATCGAACTCGGGCAGCAGCTCCAGATACGGTGCGACATCGGTGCCGGGTTTCAGCGCGAGCCCGGCCCGAGACCCGATCGCCCGCAGTCGGCGCGCCAGCGCAACCGGATCGGAGGTGGCCTCCGCGTGGAAGGTGACCGAGAACGCCCCCAACTCGGCATAGCCGGGGGCCCAGCGGTCGACATCCGTGATCATCAGGTGCACGTCGAGCGGAATCGGCGACACCGCCTGCACTCGGCTGACCATCTCGGGGCCGAAGGTGAGGTTCGGCACGAAGTGGTTGTCCATCACATCGACGTGCACGGCATCGGCGGTCGCAATCGCTTCGATATCGCGCTGCATGTTCACGAAATCGGCACTCAGGATGCTCGGCTGGATGCGCGCGGTCACGATTCGACCTTAGCCATCAGCTGAATGAACATGGCGTCGGTTCCCTGGCGGTGCGGCCAGAGCTGGGCGTGGCTGCCCGGAGTCAGATCGAGGTCGCGCGTCGCAACGCCGCTCAGCACCGCGGGTGTATCCACGAGCGTGATGCCGGGATGCTGTGCCAGGGCTGTCGCGACCACCGCCCGCGTCTCGTCCAGATGCGGAGAACAGGTCACGTAGGCCAGCAGACCGCCAGGAGCGAGCGCCTGGATCGCGGCCTCGAGAAGCTCGTGCTGCAGCACGTTCAGCTCGGCCAGGTCGGAGGGCTGCTTGCGCCAGCGCGCCTCGGGCCGGCGCCGCAGCGCGCCGAGTCCGGTGCAGGGCGCGTCGAGCAGGATGCGGTCGAACCGCCCGGGGTCGGCCGCGAAACGACGGCCGTCCCCTTCCACCACCTCCGGCGGGTCGGCGAAGGCCTCCAACGCGTGACGCACCAGGCGCGCGCGCGTCGGGACCAGCTCGTTGGCGAGCAGGACCGCGCCACCGTTGACGGCTTCGGCCGCCAGAACGGCGGCCTTGCCTCCCGGACCGGAGCAGAGGTCGAGCCAGCGCTCCCCCGGCACGATCGGGCGCGCTCTGCTGAGCGCGAGGGCGGCCAATTGCGATCCCTCGTCCTGGACACGCGCCCGCCCGGATGCCACGACCGGATTCCCGGCCGGATCGCCTCCGACGGACCGTGCAGCGATCGGCGACACCGTGCCGGGGCTCCCGAGCTCGGCGACCGAGGCCAGCCCGGGCAGAGCCACCAGGCTGACCTGCGGCGGCACGTTGTCGGCCTCCAGCAGGCCCTCCAGCTCGTCGGCCCGACCCTCGGCAGCCAGGGCAGCCCGGAAGGCCTCGACGATCCAGAGCGGATGGGCGTGCTCCATCGCGAGGCGTTCATCGCCCGACAGCCCCGCGAGCACTCGGTCCCGCCAGTCGGCCCGCGTGACGCGCGAGATGGCGCGGAGTACCCCGTTGGCGAACCCCGTCGCGGATCGCTTGCCCGCCGCGGCAACCAGCGCAACGGATTCGTCGACGGCGGCGTGCGCGGCCACGCGCATGCCGAGCAGCTGGTGCGCTCCGAGCCGCACCGCATCGAGGACTTCGGGATCGATCCTCGACAGGGGCCGACCGCTCGCCAGTTCGATCACCCGGTCGTAGTAGCCCTGGCGCCGAAGGGTTCCGTAGGTCAATTCGGTCGCGAGACCGGCATCCGCCTCGTTCAGACCGGCGTCGTGGAGCTTCGCGGGCAGCAGCAGGTTCGCGTAGGCGTCACTGCCGTGCACGGCGCGCAGCACGTCGTAGGCGACCCGGCGGGCAGCCTGAATGCGGTACGGACCGGAGCGAGGGGGTTTCGACGGGCGGGCGTCGCGCGGCGGCGATGTCACAGAGTGATGCCCGGAGCACCGAGGGCCGCACGGTCGGGCGCACCGGGCGGCCGGCCGCGCCACCAGTCCGCCGCCTTCATGGGCCGCCTGCCCGCAGGATGCACGGTCACCAACTCGATCGGATCGCTCACCGTGCCGACCAGCACGCGCCCGGCACGCAGCTCGAGGTGGCCGGGATCCACCCGGGGAGCGTCACGCGCGACCACAGCATCCAGCACCTTGACCCGCTCGTCGCCGAGTTCGGTGAACGCACCGGGTTCTGGCGAGGTGCCGCGCACCCGCGCGTCGATCCGGTCTGCGGGCTCGCTCCAGTCGAGCCGGCCGTCGTCGAGCACCAGCTTGGGGGCGAGGGTGACCTCGCCCGTCTGAGGCGTGGCGTGTGCGGTTCCGTCGGCGAGCGAGTCGACGACGGTGCCCAGCAATCCGGCACCGGACTCCGCGAGTGCCGCCAGCAGGTGCCCCGCGGTCTCGTGCGCGCCGATCGGACGGCGAACGGTCGCGTACACGTCGCCGGCATCCAGTTCGGGCACCAGCTGGAAGACCGCGGCCCCGGTCTCGGAATCGCCCGCCAGGATCGCATGCTGCACCGGCGCGGCGCCCCGCCAGCGCGGCAGCAGCGAGAAATGCAGGTTGATCCACCCGAGGCGAGGGGCGCTCAGAAGCGGTTCGCGGATCAGGCCCCCGTAGGCGACGATGACGCCGAGATCGGCATCGAGGGCGATCAGCTCATCAGTGACAGAGCCGAGCCGATTCGCCTTGATCACCGGGATGCCCGCCCGCCCGGCCTCCTCGGCGACGGGGGTCGGAGTGACCACGCGCTTGCGCCCGAGTGGGGCGTCTTCGCGAGTGACCACGGCGACGACCTCGTGCGGGCCTGCCAGGAGACTCCGCAGGCTCGGGACCGCCGCAGCGGGGCTTCCCGCGAAGACGATCCGGAGTGGGGGCACTCGTCGATTCTGCCCTGCCCGACCGCGAGCCACTCACTCCGCGAACGGCTCGGGATCGTCGAAATGTGCCCGCAAGGGCAACGGCTGCCGTCCGCGGCGGGGCGGGGCGCCCGGCACGGGCTTGCGGCGGGTGGTCGCCTGACGGATGATCTCGGATCTCACCGCCGCGGCCACTGCCGCCCCGTGCGCGTAGTCGAAGCGCACGATGGCCCGGGCGCGCCCGTCTTCCTCGGTCGTACCGAGGGGCTCGGCGCCACGCGGGAGTGCGCGCAGCGCCGCGGCCACCGCATCCGGCGCGCCCTGAAGAGTCGCAACGCGTGCGGCCGGCGGGAAGTGCAGGACGCGACGGTCGGCGAGCTCGTGACGGGCGTAGTCCGCCTGCGTCCCGGTGACGAGTGCCGACGCCAGCGCGCCCCCCACGCCGACCAGCACGACAGGGGCGTCGTCGGCGGCCAGGGCGGCGGCATCCGACCACCAGCGCAGGCAGTCCTCGCCGACGCGCAGGCTCTCGCGCGCCACCATGCGGTCGCCGTCGAGCAACAAGACCGCACGGTACCCTCCGGCCGCGATCGGCTCCGCGCCGCGGGTCGCGACGACGATGGCGGGCTGGGAATCGACGGCCTGGATGCTCCGCTCGCCGTCCGCGACAAGGATGCGCACCCCGGGAAAGGCCTTACCCAGCTCGTCGGCGGTACGGCTTGCACCGACTCCCGCCGGACGCAACCGGGTCGACTGGCAGTTCGAGCACCGCCAGGACGCCTCAGGAGCACCGCACCAACTGCAGCTGGGAATGCTGCCCGCGCGCTTCTGGTGAAGAGGTCCGCCGCATGCCCGGCATCTGGCCGGTTCGCCGCAGTCCACGCATCTCAGCCCGGGCGCGTAACCGGGACGCGCGACCTGCACCAGCACCGGGCCCGTCTTGCTGCCCGCCGTCGCCTCGCGCCAGGCGATGGAGGGGATGCGCGCCTGCGCGGCCAACCGGTCGTCAGCCGCGATGTTCGCGGTCGGGATGACCCGCGGATGCCGCGGTCTGGCCAACCCGATCTGGCGCAGGTAGCCGACCTCGACCAGCCGTTCGACCTCGGTCGTGCGCGTGTGGCCGGCGAATACCAGGGCGCCCCCCTGCTGCTCCTGCCGCACCAGCGCGGCGTCGCGCGCGTGCACGTAGGGGCTCAGCGGTTCGCCGAGCAGAGGGTCGCCGTCGTTCCAGATGCCGATGAGACCGAGCTTGCTCGCGGGCGCATAGACGACTGATCGGTTGCCGAGCAGGACGACGGGCGCGGGGCCGAGCGCCCGCAGCAGCCCGCGGTAGCGATCCGGATTCGATTGCCGGGCATCCAGCCGGACGACCGCCTCGGCCGGCAGCAGGGTCTCGAGCGCGGCGGCCAGTTGCTCCTGATCCCGGTAGTCGGGCGCGACGAGGATCGCCGAGGAGCCCGCTGCCACGGTCCGCGCCGCCGCCCGGGCCAGGGTGAGCGCCCAGCGGCCGATCCAGGCGCCATCCAGCTGCAGCTGAACGACCCCGGGCTCCACGCTCAAGGCGAGGCGCTCCCCCGCGGCGAGAGCCGATTCCACCGCGTCAGTCGGATAGCCCTCCATCGCCGGCGGATCGATCGCGGCGCGCGGCGGTGGTTCGCCGCGCGCCAACCAGGCTTTCTCGACGCGCACCTGCCGGGGTGGGATCGCGAGCCGCAGCACGTCGCTCGCCGAGCCGGCCGCGCGGTCGGCGACGGCCCTGGCCAGCGCCCACACCTCCGGCTGCAGCACCGGCACGGGCGACACCAACGCGACGACGTCGCTCAGCGGACCCGGATAGTCCTGCTCCGAACTGAGTTCGACGACGAATCCCTCGGCGATGCGACTGGCGGCCCGCAGGGGAACCATCACCCGGACCCCGGGGACGACCCCTGACATCCCCGCAGGGATGCGGTAGTCGAGCAGCCGGTCCAGTTGCGGCAGCGGCGAGTCGACCAGCACGCGCGCGATGACCGCCGAACCTGCTTCCGACCCCGCCGTCATGGACGCAGGCTCAGAGACCGGCGGCACCGCGCAGAGCGTCGACGCGGTCGGTCTTCTCCCAGCTGAAGTCGGGCAGCTCGCGACCGAAATGACCGTAGCTCGCCGTCTGCGCGTAGATCGGCCGCAGCAGGTCGAGGTCGCGGATGATGGCGGCGGGCCGCAGGTCGAAGACCTCACGGATGGCGCCGATGATCGACTCCTCGGGAACGTGCGCGGTGCCGAAGCTCTCGACATAGAGACCCACCGGCGATGCGGTGCCGATCGCGTAGGCGACCTGCACCTCGAGCCGGTCTGCCAGCCCGGCCGCGACGGCGTTCTTGGCCACCCACCGCAGGGCGTACGCCGCCGAGCGGTCGACTTTCGACGGATCCTTGCCACTGAACGCACCCCCGCCGTGGCGCGCAGCGCCGCCGTAGGTGTCGACGATGATCTTGCGCCCGGTCAGGCCGGCATCGCCCTGCGGCCCACCGATCTCGAATCGACCGGTGGGGTTGATCAGCACCTTCACATTGTTCGAGGGAAGGTCGATCTTGGCGAGGGTCGGGGCGATCACCAGCTCACGGATCGCTTCGCGCAGGTCATCGGTCGCGATCTTGGGAGAGTGCTGGGTCGACACCACGACCGTCTCGACCGTTGCCGGCCTGGTTCCGTCGTAGCCGATCGTGACCTGGGTCTTGCCGTCGGGGCGCAGCCAGTCGACGACGCCCTGATGGCGGACCTCGGCAAGCCGCTCCGACATGCGGTGCGCGAGCCAGATCGGCAGCGGCATCAGCTGAGGGGTCTCGTTCGTGGCGTAGCCGAACATGATGCCCTGGTCACCGGCGCCCTGCTTGTCGAGGTCGTCGGAGCTCGAGCCCTCGCGGGTCTCGAACGCGTCGTCGACCCCCTGTGCGATGTCAGGCGACTGCCCGCCGATCGAGATCGACACGCCGCAGGAGCGGCCGTCGAACCAGACATCTGACGAGTCATAGCCGATTTCGGTGATCCGCTTGCGCACGATGCCCGGGATGTCCGCGTAGGCCGAGGTCGTCACCTCGCCTGCGACGTGCACCAGCCCCGTCGTCACCAGGGTCTCGACGGCGACGCGCGAGTTCGGGTCCTGCGCGAGCAGCGCATCCAGGATCGAGTCGCTGATCTGGTCGCAGATCTTGTCGGGATGACCCTCGGTCACGGACTCGGAGGTGAAGAGACGCAGAGATGAAGTCACAGTCGGCCTGTCGTGTTGTGGGCGGGGATCTAGGGGCGCAGCGCGGAGGGCGCGGTCACCACGTCGAGAATACGGTCGGCGACCGACTGCTTATCGCCATGAGCCTCGGCCACGTGACGTCCGGTTGCGTCGAGCACGATCACCGCGTTGTCGTCGCTGCCGAAGGTCTCGGTCCAGCCGACCCTGTTGACGACGAGAAAATCGACGCCCTTGCGCTCGCGCTTGGCGACGGCGAGGGCGAGCAGTGCCTCGGGATCGGGCTCGGTCTCGGCCGCGAACCCCACGATCACCTGACCGTCATGGCGGCCTGAGGTGAGTTCGTGCAGGATATCGGGGTTCTTCACGAGGCGAAGGTCGAGGATTTCGCCCTGCGTCTCCTTCTTGATCTTGCGATCGGCCACGGTCTCGGGGCGGTAGTCGGCCACGGCGGCGGCCATGATGATCAGCTCGGCCGTGCCCGCCGCGAGCAGCGCGGCTTCCTGCAGCTCGAGCGTCGTCGACACGTGCGTCACCCCGATCGTGCCCGGCAAGGCGTCGAGCACAGCTTCATCGAGGTTCGCGACGATCAGGCTGACGTCGGCGCCCCGCGCCGCAGCGGCCCGCGCCAGGGCCACCCCCTGCTTGCCGCTCGACCGGTTGCCGATGAAGCGCACGGGGTCGAGGGGCTCTCGGGTGCCGCCCGCGGTGATCAGAACACGGCGGCCCGTCAGGTCTCCGCCCGTCACCGTCGGAGTAGTCGGCCCGGCGACCGAGCCCGCCAGCTCGAGGGCGGCGGCGATGATGTCGTCGGGCTCCGCCATGCGCCCCGGCCCCGAGTCGGAGCCGGTGAGCTGCCCGCTGGCCGGCCCGACGAAGTGCACCCCGCGCGCGCGCAGTGCGGCGACATTCGTCATGGTGGCCGGGTTCTGCCACATTTCGGTGTGCATCGCAGGAGCGAGCACCAAGGGGGCGCTCGAGGCGAGGATCGTGTTGCCCAGCAGGTCGTCGGCCAGGCCGACGGCGATCTTCGCGATCGAATTCGCGGTCGCCGGAGCCACGACGATCACGTCGGCCGCCTGCCCGATCGCCACGTGGCGCACCTCGGCGACCCCCTCGTAGAGTTCGCTGTGCACCGGATTGCGGCTGATCGCCTCGAGGGTCGGGCGCCCCACGAATCTGAGGGCGCCCTGCGTCGCCACCACATGCACGTCGTGGCCGGCCAGCACGAGCCCGCGCACGACGTTGACGGCCTTATAGGCCGCGATGCCGCCGGTGATGCCGACGACGATGTTCATCGCGCGCTTTACTCGGGAGCGTCGAACGGGGTCAGCGTGAGCTTGTCCTCGTTGATCTCGCGCAGGGCGACCGAGAGGGGCTTGTCGTCGATGGTCGAGTCGACGAGCGGCCCGACGTTGTCGAACAGCGATCCCTCGTGCAGATCGGCGTAGTAGTCGTTGATCTGACGCGCGCGCTTGCTCGCGAAGATCACGAGCTGGTACTTCGAGTCGACCCGCGACAGCAGGTCGTCGATCGGCGGGTCGATGATGCCTGAGTTCTTGTCGGCCATGGGGTCCTCCCTGAAAGTGTTCGCACCCGAATCAGGGCACTGCGAGCAATTCTACGACCTCGGCGGACGCTTGGCCGACCTCGCGGTTGACGACCTTCACATCGAACTCGTCCTGAGCCCGCATCTCGACCTTGGCCGTCTCGAGTCTGCGG
>DASTNC010000086.1:0-32567 GCA_035721225.1 Pseudolysinimonas sp. | reverse complement strand
ACCGAGGCGGTGGCGCCGCTTGGCGCCACGATCGTGCTGGGCTCTTTCGGGATCGGCGTCGCGGCCCCGTGACGTGCGCCGGGTGACCGTCGGAGTATCCGCGACGAGGTGATCCGGCGTCGTATGGGGATGGGTCCCCATCGACGGCGCGCAGGCTCTTCCGTACGGTGAGCGGCAGATCACCTGAGGAGGATCGATGACCGAGCACCAGGATCTCTGGAACGAGGCTGCGGATGCGTCTACGCCGCTCGAGCGCCTTGCGGAGCTCGCGTACCAGCATCCTGAGACGCGTGCTGCCGTCGCCTCGAACCCAGCCAGTTACGAGGGACTCCTGGAGTGGCTGGGATCGCTCGGCGACCCCGCGGTCGACGTGGCTCTGTCCGCGCGAGCCGATCGCTCGACGGTATCGATCCCTCCGGCGCCGATCACGACGCCGGGTGCGGCCGCAGTTTCGCCGGCTCCTTCGCCCTCGTTCCTGGGTGCGATTGGCCGGGGCATCATGGCGCTTCCCCTCCGGTTCCGATGGGCGCTCGGCCTCGGAACGGTGTTTGTGGTGCTTCTCGTCGCCATCCCCATTGCGATCGTCCAGGCGAACGGACGCCACACCCCCACGCCGGCGGCGGCGACGCACTCGTCGACGAGAACGGCCGATCCTGTGCCGAGCGAAGCCGGAACATCCACCCCCACCCCGACTCCGACCACCCCTCCCCCCCCGGTCGTGCCGGGTGCGTCCTGGACCTTCGCGAACCAAAGCGGATACAGCTATCGGATGAGCTTCATAGTGGGTACGCCCGTTCGGTACCGCAAGAATGAGACCCATCCAGCATCCTCGACAGCCGTGTACGGGTCGGCGTGCTCGATCGATGCGGCGACCGATCTCGTGATCCCCGTCACCTGGTCGGCCACCGCGACGACATCCGGCTACAAGACCCGGATCGCGATGCGCGCCCTCATCTCGAAGACGGACATCGCGTACACCGGGGCGGGCATCGCACCCTTCGACGGTGAGAACCGAGTGCTCATCGAGCAGTACTTCAGCAGCGGGCCGGTCTGCGATACCGAATCGAGCACCAACATCTGGGGCTATGGACATTCCGACGGATTCGGGGTGCAGTTCACCGATCCGATTGCAGAGGGCGGTCGAGCACAGGCGGCATTCACGATCATCGTGAAGAACTACTTCACTCCGGCCACGCCGCAGGGCGACACCGCTCTGCTCGATTGGATCTCGATCCGTCCGCTGTTCGGCGGCGACAACTCGGACGCCGCGAACGTCTACCACGACACGGGCGCTACCTACCTCGGGCTCTACAGCGCCACGGGCATCTCGCTTCGCGGAGCCACCGTCACCTATTGAGCGGAATGTTCACCGTGCCGTGCGCGGTGTAATCTCGAACCCATGCTGCGCGAACGGCGCCTCCTTCTTCGTCGCCGCGACGAGGCCTAGTCTCCGGCCTCCCTCGTCGCGGAGTTCGTCGTCGGCCGACAGCTCGAACGAACAAGGAACACACACCGTGAGCGACACCGCGAAAACCGCGCAGAAGACCGGCCCCAAGACCCTCGCCGAGAAGGTCTGGAACGACCACCTCGTGGTCAAGGGCGAAGACGGCTCTCCCGACCTGATCTACATCGATCTGCACCTCGTGCACGAGGTCACTAGCCCGCAGGCCTTCGACGGCCTCCGCGCCGAGGGCCGCCCGGTGCGCCGCCCCGACCTCACGATCGCGACCGAGGATCACAACACGCCGACCCTGGCCATCGACCGCCCGATCGTCGACCTGACCAGCCGCACCCAGATCGAGACGCTTCGCCGCAACTGCGAGGAGTTCGGAATCCGGCTGCACCCGCTCGGCGACATCGAGCAGGGCATCGTGCACGTGGTCGGCCCGCAGCTCGGCCTGACCATGCCGGGCATCACGGTGGTCTGCGGCGACAGCCACACCAGCACGCACGGCGCATTCGGCGCGATGGCGTTCGGCATCGGCACCAGCGAGGTCGAGCACGTGCTCGCCACCCAGACGCTTCCGCTCACGCCGTTCAAGACGATGGCGATCACGGTCGAGGGCGAGTTGCGCCCCGGGGTGAGCGCGAAGGACATCATCCTGGCCGTCATCGCGAAGATCGGAACCGGCGGCGGGCAGGGCTATGTGCTCGAGTTCCGCGGCAGCGCGATCCGGGCCCTCTCGATGGAGGGCCGCATGACCATCTGCAACATGTCGATCGAGGCGGGCGCCCGCGCCGGCATGGTCGCGCCCGACGAGACGACCTACGCCTACCTGAAGGGCCGCCCGCACGCGCCGCAGGGCGCCGACTGGGATGCGGCGGTCGCCTCCTGGAACACTCTCGCCACCGACGACGACGCGGTGTTCGACGCCGAGGTGTTTCTCGACGCGAACGAACTGGAGCCGTTCGTCACCTGGGGCACCAACCCGGGTCAGGGCGTCTCGCTGAGCGGATCGATCCCCGACCCGGCGTCGTACTCCGACCCCAACGACTGCGCGGCCGCCGAGCGCGCCCTCGAATACATGGACCTCGCCGCCGGCACCCCGATGAAGGACATCAAAGTGGATGCCGTCTTCATGGGCTCGTGCACGAACTCGCGCATCGAAGACCTGCGGGCCTTCGCGAGCATCGTGGAGGGCCAGAAGAAGGCCGACCACGTGCGGGTCATGGTCGTGCCGGGCTCGGCGCGGGTGCGGCTGCAGGCCGAGGCCGAGGGCCTCGACAAGATCTTCGAGGAGTTCGGCGCCGAGTGGCGCTTCGCGGGCTGCTCGATGTGCCTCGGGATGAATCCCGACCAGCTGGCGCCCGGGGAGCGCTGCGCCTCCACCAGCAACCGCAACTTCGAGGGCCGCCAGGGCAAGGGGGGGCGCACCCACCTGGTGTCGCCTCTGGTGGCCGCGGCCACCGCCATCCGGGGCACGCTCTCGTCGCCCTGGGATCTGGCCAAGCAAGAAGTGAGCGCCTAGTCATGGAGAAGATCACCACCTTCACCGGCGTCGCCCTCCCGCTGCGCCGCAGCAACGTCGACACCGACCAGATCATCCCGGCCGTCTACCTGAAACGGGTGACCAAGACCGGCTACGAGGATGCGCTGTTCTCGTCGTGGCGCCAGGACCCCGATTTCATCCTCAACGATCCCCGGTATGCGGGGGCCACGGTGCTCTTCGCCGGGCAGGACTTCGGCATCGGGTCGAGCCGCGAGCACGCGGTCTGGGCCCTGCGCGACTACGGGTTCAAGGCCGTGATCGCGCCGCGGTTCGGCGACATCTTCCGCGGCAACTCCGGCAAGCAGGGCCTGCTCACCGGCACCGTCGACGAGGACCTCGTCGAGCAGTTCTGGGAGCGCATCGAGGCCCAGCCCGGCATCTCGGCCACGGTGAACCTGCTCGAGCGCACGGTCACGGTCGGCGACCTCACCGTGCCGTTCGACATCGACGACTACACGCGGTGGCGGTTGCTCGAGGGGCTCGACGATATCGGCTTGACCCTGCGTGACGAAGACCGGATCACCGAGTTCGAGCAGCGCCGCGAAGCCTGGCGGCCCACCACGCTCCCCGTGCGCTGAGCCGGACGGTCGCCGACGGCCTCATCGGACCGCACCATCGAACGGCTCCCCGCCGTTGCCGCGCGGCCTCTCGCTCGGAACTGACTGTGCCCGATTCCGCCCGGCCGCGCTGCTGACGGCCCCGGGGTAGACTCGGCGGGTCCCGCTGGCCGACGGCGAAGGCGGATGGCGGGGCGCGTGACGACAGGAGCAGATGTGGACACGGTCGAGGACCTCGCGAAAGATGCCCGCAAAGCGGGAGCGCGCGTGGCATTGACGTCCGACAGCATCGTGATCGATGGCGGCAAACCGCTGCGCGGCCGCATCGAGGTGCGCGGAGCTAAGAACCTCGCCACCAAGGCGATGGTCGCCGCGCTGCTCGGCGACACCCCGAGCATCCTGCAGGACGTGCCCGAGATCAGCGACGTGTCGATCGTCACGCGCATGCTCGACGCCTACGGCGTCGCGGTCACGAGTCCCGAAGAGGGCGTGCTCGTGCTCGACCCGACCAACGTCGAGCGGGCGCACTTCGCGCAGATCGACGCGCTGGCCGGCTCCAGCCGCATTCCGATCCTGTTCTGCGGGCCTCTGCTCCACCGCCTCGGCGAGGCGCTCATCCCCGATCTCGGGGGCTGCCGCATCGGTGACCGGCCGATCGACTTCCACATGGATGCGCTGCGCGCCTTCGGGGCCATCGTCGACAAGAGCTACGAGGGCATCCGCATCACCGCGCCGAACGGCCTGCACGGCGCCGAGATCGAGTTGCCGTTCCCGAGCGTCGGAGCCACCGAGCAGGTGCTGCTCACCGCGGTGCGGGCCGAGGGCGTCACCGAGCTGAAGAACGCCGCCATCGAGCCCGAGATCATGGATCTCATTGCGATCCTGCAGAAGATGGGCGCGATCATCTGGATCGAGCCCAACCGCACGATCTTCATCGAGGGCGTGTCGGCGTTGAGCGGCTACACCCACCGCGCCATCTCCGACCGCAACGAGGCCGCCAGCTGGGCCGCGGCTGCTCTCGCGACCAAGGGCGACATCTTCGTGGGCGGCGCAAAGCAGCCCGAGCTGATGACCTTCCTCAACGTGTTCCGCAAGGTCGGCGGCGCGTTCGAGGTGCACGACGACGGCATCCGCTTCTTCCACCCGGGCGGTCCGCTCAAGCCGGTGCAGGTCGAGACCGACGTGCATCCCGGTTTCATGACCGACTGGCAGCAGCCGCTGATCGTGGCCCTGACCCAGGCCGAGGGCGTCTCGGTCGTGCACGAGACGGTCTATGAGAACCGCTTCGGATTCACGGATGCCCTGGTCGAGATGGGCGCCGACATCGTGGTGCACCAGGACGGCCTCGAGTCGGTCACCCGCCGCGTTCCCCGGCGCAAGCTGGAGCAGGCGGCCGTCATCACCGGCCCGACCCCGCTGCACGGCGCCGACGTGCGCGTGCCCGACCTGCGCGGCGGCTTCAGCTACTTGATCGCGGCCCTGACCGCAGAGGGCCGCTCGACCGTCACCAACCTGAGCATCATCAGCCGCGGGTACGAGCACTTCATCGAGAAGCTCGAGGCCCTCGGGGCGCAGTTCCGCCTGGAAGGCTAGGGCGCTGGGCTACTCCGACCCGACTCGCGACAAGGCGGTCGAGCGCCGCGAGAAGACGCCGGTCTGGCGCTTCTTCGGCGCGCTGGTCGTGCCGTTCGTGCTGCTGGTCGGCCGCTACCGGGTGCAGAACGTCGAGCGCATCCCGACCAGTGGGCCGTTCATCCTGGCGGCGAACCACATCACCGACTTCGACCCGCTGGTCACGGCGTACACCCTCTGGCATCACGGCCGCGTGCCGCACTACCTCGCCAAGGCGAGCCTGTTCCGGGTGCCGGTGGTCGGCTGGGCCTTCCGGGTCACCGGGCAGGTGGCCGTCGAGCGCGCCTCACGGGGCCATAGCGGCACGATCTCGCAGGGCGAGCGGTTGATCGAAGAGGGGCTCGCCCTGGTGATCTACCCCGAGGGCACCCTGACCCGCGACCCGGACCTCTGGCCGATGCGCGGCAAGTCGGGCGCCGTGCGGATCGCTCTCGAGACCGGCGTGCCGCTGATCCCGGCGGCGCACTGGGGCGCCCAGAAGATCCTGCCGCGCTGGGCGAGGCGGATCAGCATGTTCCCGCGCAAGACGGTCGACATCGTCATCGGTGAGCCCCTCGACCTCAGCCCCTGGCAGGGCAGGCAACTGGATGCCGCGGCTCTCGCCGAGGCGACCCTCTTCGTCATGCAGGCGATCACACGCCTGCTCGAGGGCCTGCGGGGCGAGTCCGCTCCCGCGGAGCGCTGGGACCCGGCCGCCCACGGCCAGACCGCGTTCGGCCGGATCAGGGAGCCCAAGACGCCCAAGAAGGCGAAGAAGAGGGCCTGAGCCGAGAGAATGGCGACATGACGGATGCGGCGGTTCCCCCCACGACGAAGCCCCTGCCGTTCGTCGGCGGCTCCAGCCCCATCACCCAACCCATTTCGACCCCGCTGCAGCTGAAACCCGGCCAGAGCCGTGTGGCCGTGCTCGGCGCCGGATCCTGGGGCACGACCTTCGCGAAGGTCCTGGCCGACGGCGGCTCCAGCGTGGCCATCTGGGCGCGGCGCGCAGAGCTGGCCCGCGAGATCATGCAGTCGCGCCGCAACTCCGACTACCTGCCGGGCATCAACCTGCCCCGCGGCATCCAGTCGTCCGCCCTGCTGCCCGAGGTGATCGAGGGCGCCGAGCAGGTGTACCTCTCGGTGCCGAGCCAGTCGTTGCGCGAGAACCTGCGGATCGTGCGCGACCTCATCCCCGACGGCATCCCGATCGTGTCGCTCATGAAGGGGGTCGAGATGAGCACCCGCTCGCGCATGAGCGAGGTGATCGAGCAGGAGCTGGGGATCGACCCGGAACGGATCGCGGTCGTGTCGGGCCCGAACCTGGCGCTCGAGATCGCCAAGGAGCAGCCGACCGCCGCCGTCGTCTCGTCGGTGAGCCTCGACACCGCGACGGCGGTGGCGCTGATCGCGACCAACCCGTACTTCCGCAGCTTCGTCAACACCGACGTGATCGGCACCGAGTTCGGCGGGGTGCTCAAGAACCTGATCGCGGTCGCGATCGGCATCGTCGACGGGGTCGGGTACGGCGAGAACACCAAGGCCTCGATCATCACCCGCGGGTTGGTCGAGATGACCGACTTCGCGGTCGCGTTCGGCGGGAGGGCCGAGACCCTGGCGGGCCTGGCCGGGCTCGGCGACCTCATCGCCACCTGCGAGTCCTCGCTCTCGCGCAACAACACCGCAGGGCGCCTGCTCGGCCAGGGCTACGCGTACGGCGAGGTCATCGCGCAGATGAACCAGACGGCCGAGGGCCTGAGCTCGGTGGCGCCGATCCTCGAGCTGGCGGCATCCCGAGGGGTCGAGATGCCCATCGTCAGCCAGGTGGCCGAGGTGCTGGCCGGTACGCTGAATCCGCGCGACATCGCGCCCCACCTGACCACCGAGACGAACGAGCCGCAGGGCGAATAGCTCGGCTCCACCGCCGCGCACCGCCCGGGCAGACCCCGACAGATCACCCCTCAGGAGCCCCCATGATCCGAGTTGCGCTGCTCTTCGGTGGGCGCTCCAGCGAGCACTCGATCAGCTGCGCGACCGCGGGCGGCGTGCTCGGCGCCATCGATCGCGGCCGCTACGAGGTGATCCCGATCGGGATCACCCGCGACGGCGCGTGGACGCTGCAGGATGACGACACCGTGTCGCGTTTCGTCCTCGGTCATGAAGCCGCCCAGCTGCCCGAGGTCGTCGACAACGGCACCCGTGTGCACCTGCCGGAGTCGGCGTCGACACGGGAGTTCACGGTCACCGCATCCGATGGCACCCGGCAGAGCCTGGGCGACGTCGATGTCGCGTTCCCGATCCTGCACGGTCCGTTCGGTGAAGACGGGGCGATCCAGGGGGCCCTCGAGCTGATCGGGCTGCCGTACGTCGGCAACGGCGTGCTCTCGTCGGCGGTCGGCATGGACAAGCACTTCACCAAGACCGTGCTCGAGGGCGCCGACGTCGAGGTCGCCCCGTGGGTCACGGTGAGCCGGGCGGATCTCGATGCCCACCGCGATCTCTGGCTGCGCAGGATCCGCGGCCTCGACCTCCCCGTGTTCGTGAAGCCCGCGCGGGCCGGATCGAGTGTCGGGGTGACGAAGGTCTCGAGCTGGGACGACCTGGACGCCGCCCTCGCGACGGCCTTCCACGAGGATCACCGCGTGCTCGTCGAGGCCGCGATCGTCGGCCGCGAGGTGGAGTGCGGTGTGCTCGAGGGCCGCGACGGGGCCGCCCCGCGGGTGAGCGTCGCCGGCGAGATCGTCATCACCGGCCGCGAGTTCTACGACTTCGACGCCAAGTACCTGAATGCCCCCGGCATCGAGCTGGTCTGCCCGGCCGACCTGAAGGAGCAGGAGCTGGCCGAGATGCAGCGGATCGCGGCTCGCTCGTTCGAGGCGATCGGCGGCTCGGGGCTGGCGCGAATCGACTTCTTCTTCACCGGCTCGGGATTCGTGGTGAACGAGATCAACACGATGCCCGGCTTCACGCCGATCTCGATGTTCCCTGCCTGCTGGCTGGCGAGCGGGATGAGCTATCCCGACCTCGTCGACGAGCTGATCACCCTGGGGCTGGCGACCCTGCGCTAGGGCGTCGGGCTGGGCGTCGTGCTCGGCGCCGGGCCGGGTGTCGCACTCGGTGTCGCACTCGCGGCGCCGCCCAGTGAGTCCTCGACAGACAGGCACCTGTGCCCGTTGGGTTTCGTGAACGCGATGACCGGCTCGAGGTCTTGCAGGGCTGGGCCGGGTGACAGCTTCTTCTGGTCGACGACGACCGCGACGGCCGGCGTGCGGCCATAGCTGGTGAAGACGTAGCTGGGCGCCTTGGTGTCATCGCGCAGCCATTGGAAGCCGTCGTCGGTCTGCACGCACGGCAGGTCCGAGGCGATGGGCACGGTCACCCCGCAGCGCAGCAGGATCGCGGCCGGCTCGCCCCATGCACCGGTGGCCTGCGCGTCGGTCTCTCGGCGGGGCAGGCCTTCGAGGGTGCTCGGCAGCCGCACGATCACGTCGGCGCATGCCGGGTCGTTGGCATGGGGGGCCGGGTCGAGCGCGACGATGGGCGAGCATCCGGTCAGCAGCACGCCGAATGCCGCGGCGATCAGCGCGCTTCCGATCACGGTCCGACGCAGTCTCACCCAGCCAGGCTATCGGGCCGCACCTGAGCGGCAGCCGCCGACCGCCGGGCCGCTAGCGTTGCAGCATGACCTCCGGCGGCACCCTCGGCTCGCTGGGCGAGAGTGCGGTGCTCGCCCGGATCTTTCCCCGGCTTCCGGATGCGGAGGTCGCCCTGATCGGCCCGGGCGACGACGCCGCGGTGCTCGCCGCGCCGGACGGCCGCTACGTCGTGACCACCGACACCATGGTGCACGGTCCCGACTTCCGCCTCGCCTGGTCGACCCCGGTCGAGCTGGGCTGGAAGGCCGCTGCCACCAATCTCTCGGACATCGCCGCGATGGGCGCGCGGCCGACCGCCCTGGTCGTCGCCCTGGTCGCCCCGGCCGACACCCCGGTCGAGCTGCTCGAGGGGTTCGCCGACGGCCTGCGCGAGGCCTGCGCAGAACTCGCGCCCGGATGCGGCGTGGTGGGCGGAGACCTGTCGGTCTCCGACACCCTGGTCGTTGCCGTCACGGCGTTCGGCGACCTGGAAGGACGCGCGCCGGTGCTGCGTTCCGGCGCTCAGCCGGGCGACGTGGTGGCGGTCAGCGGCCCGCTCGGGCGTGCGGCGCAGGGGATCGCGCTGCTGTTCGCGCACGCGGTCGATGCCGACGGGCGTCCGGATGCCGCGCTGGTTCCCGCCCTGCGCCGCGCGCACAGCGCAGAACTGGCCGCGCAGCTCACCCCCAGACCCCCCTTGGCCGACGGGGTGCGCGCCGCTGTCGCGGGAGCCACCGCGATGCTCGACCTGAGCGACGGACTCGCGCTGGATGCCCGGCGGCTCGCCCAGGCCAGCGCCGTCACGATCGACCTCGACGGGATCGCGATCGGCGTGGCCGGCCTGGCCCTCGAGGGCGATCGGGAGGAGGTGCTCGGCGCCGAAGCGCTGACGGGTGGCGAAGACCACTCGCTGCTGGCGACCTTTCCACGCGGGATCTCGTTGCCGGGAGACTTCCGCCCGATCGGGCACGTGCTGGCCGCGGGGGATGCCGGCCCGGAACTGCTCGTCGACGGCGTGGTGTTCTCGGCGCACGGCGGGTGGGATCCGTACGCCGACTGGAACGGCACGCGGGGCTAGGGGCGGCCCTCGTCGCCCGACAAGCCGGACTGGTCGGGCCGCAGCCAGTACAGCGCGGTGTCGCCGTAGTCCTTGCGCCGTTCGAGCTCGAGACCGGCCGGCCACTCGGGGGCGCGGTCTCGCGAGGAGCGCTCGAGCACGACCACGGCATCCGGATTGAGGCGCGCAACGAGCGCCTCGAGGTTGTGCACGAGTTCCCGCACGCCGAGTTCGTAAGGCGGATCGAGGAACACCAGGTCCCAGTGTTCCCGGGAGCCGCCCAAGAAGCTCTGCACCGGCTGGCCCGAGATCACGATCTCGGGCGCCATGCCGCGCGGCGCCGCCTTGCGCACCGCCGCGGCATTGCCGTGGGTGATGCGGGTGGCCGCGGTTGCGCGATCGACCAGGGTCACATGAGCAGCCCCGCGCGAGGCGGCCTCGAGGCCGAGGGCGCCTGAGCCGGAGTACAGGTCGAGCACCCGGGCTCCCTCGAGAGCATCGCGGGCCTCGAGGGCGGAGAAGATCGCCTCGCGCACCCGGTCGCTGGTGGGACGCGTGCCGACCGGCGGCACGTTCAGCCTGATCGATCCGGCGAACCCTCCGATGATCCGTGTCATGCCCGCCTCCCAGGCCCACGGTAGTGCCTGTCGCCGGCGGCCGAGCCTTCAGGGGCCAGGCATCGGGCGGGGCTACGATTCCCCTCGTGGCCACCCCCGCGCGTCGAGCTCCGAGAGCAGCCGCCCCTTCGCTCAAGGCGGCGTCGAAAGCCGTCGGCAAGGCGGCCGCCACCGCGGTGTCCCGTGCCGTACCTCGCACGTCCCGGACGCGCGAGCCCGCCACCCTCGTGCAGCAGCAGGCCGCCACGACTCCCGCGTATGCCTCCGGGGTGATCAACAACGCGGTCTACGAGAACGGGGTGCGCATCGCGAGCCCCAAGACGCTGGCGGGCACGTTCAAGATCCTCGACAAGCACCCGAAGGCGATCGCCTGGATCGGCCTCTACCGCCCGACCGCCGACGAGCTGTCGGCTCTGGCCGCGGAGTTCACCCTGCACGAGCTGGCCATCGAAGATGCCGTGCTCGCCCACCAGCGCCCCAAGATCGACCGTTACGGCGACACCCTCTTCACCGTGCTGAAAGCGGCGCAGTACATCGACGAGACGGAGACGGTCCAGTTCGGCGAGCTGCACATCTTCAGCGGCACGAACTTCGTCATCACGGTGCGGCACAGCGAGTCGCCCGATCTCAGCGTGGTGCGCAAGCGCATGGAAGACACCCCGGGCTCGATGGACGAGGGCACCGAGGCGATCCTGTACGCGATCCTGGATGCCGTGGTCGACGGCTACAAGCCCGTCGTCGACGGGGTGGCGAACGACATCGACGAGATCGAGACCCAGGTGTTCGACGGTGACGCGCAGGTCTCGCGCCGCATCTACGAGCTCAACCGCGAGGTGATCGAGTTCGAGCGGGCGGTGACCCCGCTCATCCAGATCATCGACACCCTGTCGAGCGGATTCGCCGACGGCTATGTCGGCGACACGCTGCAGCAGTACCTGCGCGACGTCGCCGATCATGTCGTGCAGACCAAGGAGCGCGTCGAGGAGTTCCGGCTGCTGCTGCGCGACATCCTGGCGGTGAACACCAGCCTCGTCGGGCAGCGGCAGAGCGAGGAGTCGCGCAACCTCAGCGAGGCGAGCAACCGCCAGGCGATCGAGACGCGCAAGATCTCGGGATGGGCCGCCATCCTGTTCACGCCCACCCTGATCGCCGGCATCTACGGGATGAACTTCACGGCGATGCCCGAGCTCCACTGGACGTGGGGCTATCCGTTCGCGATCGGGCTCATGATCGTCTCGAGCCTGGTGCTCTACATCATCTTCAAGCGCCGCGGCTGGTTGTAGCGCCGGTAGCCTCGAAGCGTGCCCGCGCCCGACCACGATCCCCTCGAGGTGCGGCTGTCGACCGCACTCGGCGGACGCACGGCGCAGGCCATCGAGAAGGCCTTCGGCTTCACGACCGTCGGCGATCTGCTCGCGCACTATCCGCGCCGCTACGCGCGCCGCGGCGAGCTGACCGCGCTCAGCGAGCTCACGATCGACGAGAACGTGACGATCGTGGCCGAGGTGCGCAGCGTCACCGAGCGGCCGATGCGCGCCAAGCGCGGCAGCATCCTCGAGGTGGTCATCAGCGATGGTCGCGGCCACCTCGCTCTGACCTTCTTCAATCAGGCGTGGCGGGCGCGCGAACTCCGCCCCGGCGTGCGCGGCATCTTCGCCGGCAAAGTGGGCGAGTACCGCGGGGCGCGTCAGCTCGCGCATCCGGATTACGAGTTGTTCGCCGCTGACGACGAGAACGCGCCCGCCCTTGATGCTTCGGCGGCCCGGGGCTGGGCCGAGCAGCCGATCCCGATCTACCCGGCCACCTCGACCGTGGCCAGCTGGCAACTGGCCAAGTCGATCGCGCAGGTGCTCGACACGCTGCCGCCCCTCGACGATCCGGTGCCGGCAGAGCTGCGCCGTTCGCGCGATCTGATCGACCTCGGCCGTGCCCTCGAACTGGTCCATCGCCCCGAGACGGATGCCGACTGGCGCCGCGCACACGACGCCCTGCGCTTCCAGGAGGCGTTCGTCTTGCAGGCGGCGCTCGTGCAGCAGCGCGCGGAGCGCCGTGCAGAGGCCGCGAAGCCCCGCACCCCCGGCCGATTCTCGACCGAGTTCGACGAGCGCCTGCCGTTCACCCTGACCCGCGATCAACTGGCGGTGGGCGACGAGATCGGCCGAGACCTGGCCGCCGGTGCGCCGATGAACCGGTTGGTGCAGGGAGAGGTCGGCTCGGGCAAGACCCTGGTGGCTCTGCGGGCGATGCTGGCGGTCGCCGACTCGGGCGGGCAGTCGGCGTTCCTGGCGCCCACCGAGGTGCTGGCCGGGCAGCACCTGAGGTCGCTGACCGCAGCGCTCGGCCCCGAGCTCGCGGCACGACTGCGGCCGACCCTGCTGACCGGGCAGTTGCCGGTGGCGCTGCGGCGCAAGGCGATGCTGGCCGCGGCATCCGGAAGCGCCTCCATCGTGGTCGGCACCCACGCGCTGCTCGGGGAGTCGGTCACCTTCGCCGAACTCGGCCTGGTGGTCGTCGACGAGCAGCACCGCTTCGGCGTCGATCAGCGCGAGGCGCTGCGTCTGAAGGGCATGTCGAACGCCGCAGCCGATGCTGCCGCACCGCACGTGCTGGTGCTGACGGCGACGCCGATCCCGCGCACCGTCGCCATGACGGTGTTCGGCGATCTCGACGTCTCGACCATCACCGAGCTGCCGGCCGGCCGATCGCCGATCGAGTCGTTCGTGGTGCCGCTCGCCGAGCACCCGGCCTGGGAGCGCCGGATCTGGGAGCGTCTGAGCGAGGAACTCGCGCAGGGCCGCCAGGGCTTCGTCGTCTGCCCGGCGATCGACCCGAAGCACGTCGAGGAGGCGGACGCCGACGAGGTCGAGAGCGGCGGGGTCGGGAGCGGCGACGGCGCTCCGGCCGGTCCGACGGCGGCGGTGCTCACGGTGCTCGAGGAGGCGCGCGCGAACCCGCTCCTCGCAGGTCGCAGGATCGAACCCCTGCACGGCCGGATGTCGAGCGACGAGAAGGATGCCACGATGCGCGCATTCGCGGCCGGCGAGATCGACGTGCTGGTCGCCACCACCGTGATCGAGGTCGGGGTGGACGTGCCCAACGCCTCGACCATGGTGGTGCTCGACGCCGACCGGTTCGGCGTCGCCCAGCTTCACCAGTTGCGCGGCCGGATCGGCCGCGGGGGAGTGCCGGGGCTCTGCCTCTTCGTCACGCGTGCCGAGCTCGGCACGCCCGCGCGCGAGCGGGTGGATGCAGTGGCCGCCACCCTCGACGGCTTCGCCCTCGCGCAGGTCGACCTCGAGCTGCGGCGCGAGGGCAACGTGCTGGGACGCGCGCAGTCCGGCGGTCGATCGTCGCTGAAGCTGCTGCGCGTCGCTCGCGACGGGGAGCTGATCGCCGAGGCCCGGTCGCTGGCGGCCGAGGTGCTGGAGGCCGACCCGGAGCTCGCCGAGCATCCTGCACTGCGTCACGCTCTCGCCGCACGGCTGGACGCGGCAGAGGCGGCGTTCCTGGCCAAGAGCTGACCCGTCGTCAGGCTGCCGGTCGCGGTGGCGGGTCGAGAAGATCGCTGGGATTGAGACCCAGAGTCCGCGCCAGTGCCGTCACTGTCAACAGCGATGGGTTCGCCGGCACGCCGGGTCGGGACAGGCCTTTCTCGAGCTGCTGATAGTGCGAGCGAGTGAGTCCGGAGGCATAGGCGACGTCCTCCTGTGTCATTCCCAGTTGGTGTCGAGCTCGCTGCAGTGCGAGGCCGAATGCGTGCATCCGGTCGGACCAGTCGTCCGGAGCCTCTCGCATTGCCACGACTTGACGGTGTCGCGGATGACATCCACAGCAAGCCTGATACATCCGGCATAATCGAAGAAAACTGACTGAGAGGATTCTCAATGACCGACGTAACACCACCGTCCGGGCCCGTCTCGGATCCCGCTGAAGGTTCGTCCGCTGCTGAACCCGCTGTCGGCGGCTCTGCGGGGGGTTCCCCTGTGACCGCACCTCCTGCCGCCCCGAAGCGAGGTGGGTTGCTCGGCATCCTTGCGTTGGTGTTCGGCGCTGTCGCCTTCCTGTTCGGAGTGGTCCCGGCGACCGCCGGTTTCGCCTGGGCCTTCGCAATCACGGCGATCGTTTTGGCGATTGTTGCGCTCGTGCGAGGTTCCGGTCCGAAATGGATGTCCTTCGTCGGGATCGGGCTCGCCGTGTTGGGCTGGATCATCGGTATCGCCCTGGTCGTAGCCGGAATCGGCAATGCGATCAATGCGGCAATCGACTCACCGGCGGCCGGTGCTGCCGATTCGCCCGCGACCACGGCGTCGCCGACGAAGGATGCAGAACCGACCGTCGGTCAGACGATCACTAACAACAAGAAGATCTCGTTCACGGTCAACTCGGTCACCTGTGGCATCGCCACCGCAGGCCCTCAATACTTCACCGAGACCGCCAAGGGCCAGTTCTGCGAGGTCAAGTACACGATCATCAACAACAGCACCGAAAAGATCAGCCTGTTCGCATCCGACCTCACGGGCAAGATTGGGCCCGCGACCTACGAAGCGGACAACGGAGTCATCAGCACCTTCGATGGCACTGCTATCACGACGGATGTAAATCCAGGTCTCTCGTCCAACGCCGACGTGTTCATCGACATCCCCGCAGGTGCGAAGCTCGACACCCTGGTCTACAAACCGGAATTCAGCCTGTTCACCAGCCCCGTCGTAGTCAAGGTGCCCTAAACGTCGTAGGCGGTCCGAGCGGCGTTCAGCGCCGCCCGGACCGCCTTTCGATGTAGTAGCGCCTGCCGGGCTCAGCCTGGCCCGTTAGTCTCGGAGCATGAGCAGGATCGCCGTCGTCCCCGGTTCGTTCGACCCGGTCACCCTCGGTCATCTCGATGTGATCGAGCGTGCCGCCGGGATCTTCGATCAGGTGCACGTGCTCGTGGTGCACAACCCGGGCAAGACGGCTCTGCTGCCGATCGCGCAGCGGGTCTCGCTCTTGCAGGAGTCGATCGCGGCATCCGGGGCGGCCAAGAACATCCTGGTCACCAGTTGGAGCGTCGGTCTGCTCGTCGACTACTGCACCGATGTCGGCGCGACCGTGCTGGTGAAGGGAATCCGGTCGCAGGTGGATGTGGCATACGAGACCCCGATGGCGATCGTCAATCGCGACCTCGCGGGTGTGGAGACCATCTTCATGCTGCCCGACCCGGCCCATGCGCACGTCTCGAGTTCGCTGGTGCGGCAGGTGGCGTCCCTCGGCGGAGATGTGGCGCCGTACGTTCCGAAGGTCGTCGCCGAGTACTTGAAGAAGGATCTCGGCTAGAGCGGTACCCGTCGGCCGGTTCTCGCCGAAGCCGTTCTCAGAGGACTTTCGACAGGAACGCCCGGGTTCGCCCGTGCTGCGGGTTGCTCAGCACCTCGCGGGGATCGCCGCTCTCGACGACGACTCCTCCGTCCATGAAGACGAGCGAATCGGCGACCTCGCGCGCGAAGCCCATTTCATGGGTCACGACGATCATGGTCATGCCGTCTTTGGCCAGTTGCTTCATCACGTCGAGCACCTCTCCGACGAGCTCGGGGTCGAGAGCCGACGTGGGCTCGTCGAACAGCATGAGCTTCGGATCCATCGCCAGAGCTCGGGCGATCGCCACCCGCTGCTGCTGGCCACCGCTGAGGTGGGCGGGATACGAGCCGGCCTTGTCCGCTAAGCCGACCCGGGCGAGCAGCTCATTCGCGCGGGCGATGGCGGTCGCCTTCGGCACCTTCTTGACCCGCATCGGGGCCTCGATGATGTTCTCGAGGACCGTCATGTGCGGAAAGAGGTTGAAACGCTGAAAGACCATCCCGATGTCGCGGCGCTGTGCGGCGGCCTCCTTGGGGTGCAGCTCGTGCAGCCGGTCTCCCCGCTCGCGATAGCCGACGAGAACGTCGTCGACGTACAGGCGGCCGGCATTCACGGTTTCCAGGTGGTTGATGCAGCGCAGGAAGGTCGACTTGCCCGAACCGGATGGTCCGACGATGCAGAGCACCTCGCCCTTCTTCACCTTGAGCGTGATGGACTTCAGCACCTGGTTCGCGCCGAAACTCTTCGAGACCTGCTCGGCATCCACCATGAGGCCGGTGGGGGTGCGCGTCTGTTCGGCGGTCGTCATCGGCTGTCCTCGGCATCGACGTGGATCGGGGTGCCGGTCGGATTGGTCGGCACGACGGGCTTCTCGGCCCGCGCCGTGCCGATTCCTCGGGCGAAGCGCTTCTCGAGGAAGTACTGGCCGACCGAGAGGATGGAGCTGATCGCCAGGTACCAGGTCGAGGCGACCAGGAGCAGGGGCACCGGGTCGAAGGTGCGGGCCGAGATCGCCTGCGCGACGGCGAACAGGTCGCCGCTGAAGGGGATCGCCGTCACCAGCGACGTCGTCTTCAGCATGCTGATGAACTCGTTGCCGGTCGGCGGGATGATCACGCGCATCGACTGCGGAATGACGATGCGCCACATGGTCTGAGTCCAGGTCATCCCCAGCGCGATCGACGCCTCCTCCTGACCGCGATCGACCGACAGGATGCCGGCTCGCACGATCTCGGCGAGGTACGCCGCCTCGTTGAGGCCGAGTCCGATCACCGCCAGCACGTAGAAGTTGAGCACTCCATCCGTGCTGAAGCTGGCGAGGGGCGGGACGAACGGAAGACCGAGCGGAATCGTGCTGTAGATCGTCGACAGAAGGCCCCACAGCGTCAGCTGCACATAGATCGGGGTGCCGCGGAAGATCCAGATGTAGCCCCAGGCGGTCCATTTCAGCACCGGGTTGTTCGACAGCCTCATCACCGCGAGGATCAGCGCGAGCACGATCGCGAGCGCCATCGCGAGCACCGTCAGCTCGATGGTGATCAGAGCGCCCGCCGAGATGTGCTGGTCGAACAGGTACTGCAGATAGACCGGCCAGTCGAACGCCTTGCGCTGCAGCGCGTCCCAGATCGCCGCAACGAGGTAGACGATGATGACGACCGCGATCAGGGTGCGCCAGGGATGACGCAACTTCACGGCCCGGATGGTGGGGGCCGCGTCGACCGGCGACGGGGTTGCCCCCGTCGCCGGGTCGGCGCGATCGAGATTCGCCATGAAGGTGGCCGAGCGCTGGCCTATTTGGCGGCGTTGATCGTGATCGTCGAGACGGCGCCGTCGGTGACGCCCCACTTCTCCAGGATCTTCGTGTAGGTGCCGTCGTCGACCAGGGCCTGCAGGGTCTTCTGAATGGCGACATCCAGCTTCGAGTCCTTCGCGACGGCGATCCCGTAGGGAGCGACCTCGAACGACTTGCCCGCTGCCTGCAGCTTGCCCTTGGACTGCGCGATCGCGTAGTCGGTGATCGGCGAGTCGGCGCTCATCGCGTCGGCCTGACCGAGGATGACGGCATTGGTGGCCTGGTCCTGTCCATCGAACTGGAGGATCTGGATGGCCGGCTTGCCGGCATCGGTGCAGGCCTTCGACTTGCCGGGGATGTCATCGGTCTGCTCGACGGTTCCGGTCTCCACCGCGACCTTCAGACCGCACGCATTGTCGGGGTCGACGGTCTTCCCGGTCGGCGACGCCCACAGGATGCCCGCCGAGTAGTAGTCGACGAAGTTGACCTGCTTCTGGCGGTCGGTGTTGTCGGTGAACGACGAGACGCCGACGTCGTACTTGCCGCCGGTGATCTTGGGGATGATCGAGTCGAATCCGGCGATGTTGTAGACCGCCTTGACGCCCAGCTTCGTGGCCACGGCGTTGAAGAGGTCGATGTCCCACCCGACGGCGTTGCCGTTCGCGTCCTTGTACTCGTTCGGCGCATAGGTGGCGTCGACGCCGACCTGAATGACGCCCGCCGTCGCGATGTCGGCCGGCAGCAGCTTCGCGAGGGAGGCATCTTTGCCGCCGGAGGCGACCGCGCCACTGGTGGATGAGGGGGTGTCGTTGTTGACACAGCCGGTCAGCGCGAGCGCTGCCGCAATGGCGACCACGGGGATCGCGTACCTGATGCGCATAGAAATCTTCCTTGAATCTCGTTGAAGTTCCACCGGGTGGAGAGGTTTGGAGCGTATCAGCGACCGTCGGGCAGGCGACGCACGAATTCGTTGATTTCCCAGGCATGTGCACGAAATCGTGATCTGAGAGGTCGCACGCGCTGGCGACCGACTGCCGCTGCCGCGGTGCGACAATGACACCGTGACCCCCGCATCCATCGGCTACGCCATGATGCTGGAGCGGTTCGCCCCCGCCGACGCGATCGCGTACGCCGAATACGCCGAGCAGCGCGGCTTCGCCGGCACCGTGAGCACCGACCACTTCCAGCCCTGGCTGGCGCGGCACGGTCACGCGGGCTTCCTCTGGAGCGTGCTCGGGGCCGTGGGCGCGCGCACCACCGGCGAGCTGGGGGCAGGAGCCGTTGCCGCCGGGGGGCGGATGCATCCCGCCACGATCGCCCAGGCCAGTGCGACGATCGCCAGCCTCTACCCCGGTCGGCACTGGTTGGCCCTCGGCGCGGGCGAGGCCCTCAACGAGCACGTCACCGGCGGCTACTGGCCCGAGGCGCCCGAGCGCATCGCGCGGATGTTCGACGCGATCGAGGTGATCCGCAAGCTGTTCGCGAGCGGCGGCAACGGGCGCCCGGTGCGCCATCACGGCAGCCACTTCGAACTCGAGAGCACGCAGCTGTGGGGGGCGCCGGCCATCCCGCCGCGCATCCTGGTCGCGACGGCGGGCCCGGTCGCGGCCAAGCGCGCCGGGCGTGCCGCCGACGGCATCCTGACCATCGGCACCTCCCACGATAAGGCGGCGGCGCTGGTCGCCCGCTTCGACGAGGGGCTCAAAGAGGCAGGCAAGGCCCGCGGCGAGACCCTGCGCGTGGTGCGCGTCGACCTGAGCTGGGCGCCGACCGACGAGCAGGCGATGGCCAACGCGCTCGCCGAGTGGCCGTTGCCCGGCATCCGCTTTCCGCGCAGCGATGTGCGCTCGCCCGGTGACTTCGAGCAGCTGGCGCGCACCGTGCGCCCCGACGACTTCGAGGGGCGGATGCTCGTCTCCAGCGATCCGGACGCCCACCGCGCCCACCTGCAGCGCTTCGTCGACCTCGGGGTGGACCGCATCTACCTGCACAACGCCGGGCCGGATCAGCGCGAGTTCATCGAGGTGTTCGCCCGTGACGTTCTGCCGAAGGTGACGCGATGAGCGCGGTGCCCGGAGATGCGGTGACCGTGTTCGCCGTCGACGGCCTGCCCGAGATCCACCCCGGCGACGATCTGGCCGCGCTGCTCGCAGACGCGCTCGCGGGCGTCGTCGAGCGCGGCGACATCCTGGTCGTCACGAGCAAGATCGTCTCGAAGGCCGAGGGCCGCATCGTCGAAGCCGCCGACCGCGAAGACGCGATCACCGCCGAGACCAAGCGCGTGGTCGCCTCGCGCACGCATCCGGGAGGCACGACGCGCATCGTCGAGACGCACTACGGCCTCGTGATGGCCGCGGCCGGCGTCGACGCCAGCAACGTGCCCGACGGAACGATCGCCTTGCTGCCCGTCGACCCGGATGCGTCGGCTCTGGCCCTGGCCACGGCGCTGCGCGCGCGGCTGGGCGTCGAGCTCGGGGTGATCCTCAGCGATACTTTCGGACGACCGTGGAGAGACGGCCAGACCGACGTCGCCATCGGCGCCGCCGGCCTGCGCGTCGTCGACGATCTGCGGGGGAGCGCCGACACCCAGGGGCGGGTGCTGGAGGTGACCGCTCCGGCGATCGCGGACGAGCTGGCCGGCGCCGCCGACCTCGTGAAGGGCAAGGCGGCCGGGCGACCGGTCGCCGTCGTGCGCGGGCTGGGGCGCTTCGTGGCGGGGTTGGATGCGCCGGGCGCGAAGCGGCTCATCCGGGTCGCCGAGTTGGACATGTTCCGACTGGGCAGCGACGAAGCCGACCGGCAGGGGTACGACCGCGGGCGTGCTGAGGGATACGACGAGGGCTACGCGGCCGGCTATGCCGCGGGTTCGGCCGAGGCCGCGCAGCCCGATCCCGTCGGGGACTAGGGCGCAGCCGGAGGCACGAGCGCGTCGGCCGCCGCCCCCCTCGACGTCGCGGTCGCCTCTGCCGCAGTCGGGCGCTCGATCCGGTACAGCACGAGCGCGATGAGGAAAGTCAGCAGTTCGGTCGCGGTCATCGCCCAGACGATGCCCAGGAGCCCGAACCACAGGTTGCCCAGCAGCACGACGGGGATGAACAGCACCCCTTGTGCGACCGACATGATCGTGGCGGCCCGCATCTTGGCCGTGTCCTGGAACACCGTGATCAGCAGCCCGGTCACGCCGTTGAAGATCGTCGAGATCAGCTGTGCCATGAGGATCAGGCCGCCGACCCGCAGCACGGCGGGATCGGTGCTGAACAGGTCGAACACCTCATCGCGGAACAGGAAGACCAGCCCGGAGAACACGACCGTGATTCCTCCGATCGCGAGCAGCGAACGGCGGATCGTCGCACGCAGCCGAGCCGAGTTGCCGGCGCCGAAGCAGTAGGCGACCAGGGGCATCACGCCGAGCGCGATCCCCATCACCACGAACTCGGGCACCTGCACGATCCGCAGTGACACCCCGAAGGCGGCCAGCACCGCGTCGCCGTAGTGCACGGCCAGGTTGTTGAGCAGCAGCGAGGTGACGATCAGGAACGAGCTCATCAGCAGTTCGGAGGCGCCGACGCCGAAGACCTCTTTGACGATCGCCGGGCGCAGCGAGAACCAGCGGGGCGACAGGCTGATCGGATTGCTGCTCTTCGTGCGCAGGAACCACAGGTAGTAGGCCACGGCGATCAGGTTCGACAGGCCGATGGCCACGGCGGCTCCCAGGACGCCCCCGTGCAGAACCAGGATGAACAGCACGTCGAAGACCAGGTTGCCCGCGACGCTCGCGATCATCCCGATCATGCTGGCCCTCGCCGCGCCCTCGGCGCGCACCAGTTGTTCCAGCGCGAAGGCGAGCGTCAGCACGGGGAAGAAAGCCAGGGTGACGCCGACGTACTGCGCCGTCGGGGTGAAGGCCGCGGCATCCGCGCCCAGCAGGTGCACGAGCGGGTTCAGGAGCACGAGGCAGAGGGCGCCGAGGACGACGCCGGCGGCGATCGCGCCCCAGATGGTGAAACCGACGATCCGAGTGATGAGTTCGGGGTCGTGCGCAGAACCCGAGTCGCGAGCGCCCATGACCCTGCTGACCATCGTGCTGCCGCCGACGCCGAAGACGCCGCCGATCGCCATCATGAGGGGGAGCACCGGAAGGCCGAGGGTGATCGCGGTCAGGAGGGGCGTGGAGTGCAGCGAGCCGATGAAGCCGGCGTTGATGATGTTGTAGACCGCGCTGACCGAGACCGCGGCGATCATCGGCAGGCAGAGGTGCGCGAGCGCGCGCCACAGCGGCGCACGGGCGAGGTAGTAGAGGTCGGACGTCGAGTCGGCCGGGTGCAGGGGGCCGTTTTCGGGCGCGTTCGTCCCCGGAGTGGTGCTGGTCATGGTGGGAGTCCTTAGTGGTCGTGGTGCCCGTGGCGGGCAGTCGTGGGGTCTGCGGCGGAATCGAGGTGGCTGTCGATCCGGGTGAGAAGGTCGATCAGGGTGGATCGCTCCGTCGCCGAGAGCGGGCTGAGGAGTTGCTCCTCGGTCTGCTCCATCATGTGGTCGAATCCTCGGGTGAGTCCTTTGCCCTTGGGGAGGAGGTGGATCTCCTTGCGGCGCGCGTCGCCGGGTGACGGTCTTCGCTCGACATAGCCGGCCTTCTCGAGCCCATCGATCAGGCTGCTGACGCTGGCGGCGCTGGTGCCCGAGATCTCGGCGAGCTCCCGCTGGATCACGCCGCGGTGCGCGTGCTCTTCGACGTCGTCGATGTAGCCGATGGCGCGACTCTGGGGGTAGGTCAGGGGAAGGCTTCTCGCGTACGCGTCCCCGCGGTTGCGCAGCTTGATCCCGAGGCTGCGCAGGAGGTCGTGCACCGGTGTCGTCGTCATGGTTAGAACTCTAATAGTTAGAAGTATAACTAGTCAAGCGGCAGTCGCCCAGGGCTCGGCCGACGTCACCCCGGCCGGCAGCCGCCGCCGGCAGGTAAAAAATGTGGACATTGTCCACATTGCGGATAAGCTGACGGCATGACCGACTACGTCACCTCCGAACTCGGCGATCGCATCGGATTCGATCGCGAGGGATCAGGACCGGCGCTGCTCTTCGTCGTCGGCGCCGGCCCGTACCGCGCCGGCGACCCGCACACGACGGCGACGGCACGACGTGCGGCCGAACTCGGACTGACGACTCTGGTCTACGACCGACTCGGGCGCGGCGACAGCCGGGTCGACGGCCCGATCACGCTCGAGCGCGAACTCTCCGCGGTCGCCGCGGTCATCGGGGCCGCGGGCGGTGAGGCCGCCCTGTGCGGTCACTCCTCCGGATGCGCCATCGCGCTGGCCGCTGCCGCCTCCGGTCAGCCGGTGACGGCGCTGGTGCTCTTCGAGGCCCCGATCGGCGGCATCGCGGGCGGCGCAGGTGCCTGGGCCGAGGAGTTCCGCAGGCGCCTCGAAGCCGATGAGCGCGAAAGCGCGCTGCAGTGGTACATGAAGGACATGCCTCCTGAATCGTTCGAGGGGGCTCGCACCTCGCCCGGTTTCGCGGGGATGCTGGCCCAGCTCGACGGCCACCTGCCCGATGCCGAGGCATTGGCCTTCGCAGAGTCCGCTCCGCTCGCGGAGCTGTTGGGCGGCATCCGGGTGCCCGTCGAGGCCCTGGTCGGCACGCAGAGCCTGCCCGTGATGCCGGTCGCGGCCGCGGCGATCGCCGCCGCGATCCCGGGTGCGACGCAGGGAACGATTGCGGCAGCCTTCCACCAGTGGGAGGTCGACCCGATGGCTGCAGAACTCGCACGATTCGTGAAAGCGGCCGTCGGAGCCTGAGGCCGCCGGCCTCGAAGGGCCGTAGGGTCGACATATGGCCAAACCCCCGCACGACGGCGAGCGGCGCATCCTGTTCCCGGATGGAACGCTCAGCGCCGTCGAGAACTACCTGCACGGCAAGAAGTCCGGCGCGGCCGAGTACTTCCACCCCAACGGCCAGAAGAAGGCCGCGGGCGCGTTCGTCAAGGGCCGGTTCAGCGGCCCGTGGACCTGGTGGCGCGACGACGGAGCCGTCAAGCAGCAGGGGTCGTTCGTCGACGGCGAGCAAGACGGGCACTGGACCCGGTGGCACGAGACCGGCGCGAAACTCGACGAGGGCGACTGGGTGCACGGCAAGAAATCCGGCATCTGGAAGCGCTACGACCCCGAGGGCGCGCTGGTCGAGACCACCTCATACGCGGACCGCTCATGACCGACCGCACGAAGAAGCCGGATGCCGCCCCGAGCGCGGCCGACCAGGTCATCGACGCACTCACCCCCCAGGTCGAGCCGCCGCCGATGTCGCGCCCGATGATGTCGCCGCCCTACGCGTTCCCCATCCCGTTCGGCGAGCCGCCGGCCGAGCCGGTCGAGCTCGTCGACGGCGAGATCCCGTGGGAACTGCGCGACGACGACTAGCGCTCAGCCCGCCGGTGGCTGACTGAACCGAACGGCCATCCGCACCGTATGACATGGGTGGCGCTCTTCCCATTCCCGACGCGGTGACGGAGACTGAAGCTGATGGATGCTTACTCGGCTCCGACCGACCGGACCACCGGCAATGCCGTGGACGGCGACCCCGACCTGCATGTCACGGCGCTGCCGATCGCGGAATTCCTGCTCGACAGCAGGGCCGTCATGGCCGCCGTCGAAACCGTGATCGACGGCAAGCGCGAAGCGATCGAGATCGCCCTGACCGTGTTGCTGTCCGAGGGGCACCTTCTGGTCGAGGACGTCCCGGGAGTCGGCAAGACCATGCTGGCGCGCGCCCTGGCCCGCAGCGTCGACTGCTCGGTGTCGCGCATCCAGTTCACCCCCGACCTGCTGCCGGCGGACATCACGGGTGTCTCGGTCTACAACCAGAGCGACCGCGAGTTCGAGTTCAAGCCGGGGCCGGTCTTCGCCAACATCGTGATCGGCGATGAGATCAACCGCGCATCGCCGAAGACGCAGTCGGCCCTGCTCGAGAGCATGGAGGAGCGCCAGGTCACCGTCGACGGCACGACCTACGAGCTGCCCAGGCCGTTCACCGTCATCGCGACGCAGAACCCGATCGAGATGGAGGGCACCTACGCCCTGCCCGAGGCGCAGCGCGACCGGTTCATGGCGCGCATCTCGATGGGGTATCCGGATGCCGCCAACGAGGCATCCATGCTGCGCCAGCGCGAGACCGGCAGCCCGCTCGACGCCCTGCAGCCCATCGTCACCCTGACCCGCCTGCGCCAGATGGTCGAGACGGTGCGCCAGGTCTATGTGAGCCCTGCGGTCGAGCACTACGCCGTCGCGATCTCGGCCGCGACCCGCGTCGACCGCGAGCTGCGCCTGGGGGCGAGCCCGCGCGCGACGCTGCAGCTGGTCCGCGCGGCCAAGGCGCGGGCAGCGCTGGACGGGCGCGATTTCGTGCTCCCCGACGACGTGGACGCGCTCGCTGTGCCCGTTCTGTCGCACCGTCTGATGGCCGTTCGCACATCGGTGGGTGCGAATGCGTTCGGGGGCGAAGCGCTTGCCGACATCACGGCTCGCATCGTCGCGTCGACGCCGGTGCCGCTCGGGGCAGCCGGGCCGGCCTGATGGCGGCCGCCGCAACGCGGCCCGCCGGGTCGGCGTGATGTGATGGACGAGCGCGAGCTGCGACGCGAACAGGCGCTGCAGCGCGCGCGGGCGCAGGCGAACGTCGGCCGGGCGCCGCACGTTCGCCCGCGCGGGGCTGACCGGGGACCGCGCACGACGCCCAGCGGGCCGGCGCCGAGCGCGGCATCCCGCAGCTCGCTCACCAAGAACCGGCGTCTGCGCCCGACCATGCGAGGTCTCGGCACCCTCGTGATCGGCGTGATCGCGCTGCTCTTCGCCTATTCGGCAGGGAGGCAGGAGTTCGTCGTGGTTGCGGCGGCCGCGCTGCTGCTCGCGCTCGGCGGGTTGCTGATGAATCGGATCCGACAGCCGCGGCTCGATGTGACGCGCCGCTTCTCGCCACCGGTGGTCTCGGCCGGATCCACGGTGCAGGTCGCGCTCCGGCTGCGCAACATGGGGGCGGGCCCGACCCCGCATCTGGTGTGGAACGACGCGATCCCCTGGCCGGAGTCCGCTGCTCCGAACGAACTGCCGCCGATCGGCTCGGGCACGGCGCCCCGCGTGCGGGCCACGGCCGGCGAGCGGGGGGTCGTCACGGCCCACTACGAGTTGCATCCCCAGCGCAGGGGGCTGTACCAGGTGGGACCCCTCGTGGTCGAGCACGAGGATCCGTTCGGAATGGCCCGCTCCACCATGGCTTTGGGTCTCGCCGACCGGTTGGTGGTCGTTCCGGAGGTCGTCGAGCTGGGCCCCGGCGGTCCGGCTCTGGCCAACGGCGAAGGCACAGCTCAGCTGGTGCAACGGCAGATCACGGGCAACGACGACGATCTCACCACGCGCGAATACCGGACGGGTGACGCGCTGCGCCGGATCCACTGGCGCGCCTCGGCACGACGTGGCGAGCTCATGGTCCGCCAGGAGGAGCATCGGAGCCATCCGGACGCTCGGATCGTGCTCGACACCCGACGGGCGGGCTACGCGGATGTCGTGGTGGACGAGTCCGATCCGCGGCATCCGGTCTCCGCCAGCGAAGCCTTCGAATGGTCGGTGCGAATGCTCGCCTCCCTGGGCGTCCACCTCGACGGTTCGGGTTTTCAGGTGTCGGTCGAGGAGACCGCGGCCGCGCAGATCGTTCAGCTCGGCGAGCGCTGGGACGGCAGGCGCCGTGAGGGCTTCCTGACCAGCCTGGCCGGAGTCTCTCTCGTGGACGCGGGCACCACCCGGCCCCCGCGCACCTCGGCGCAGCAGCCGAGCGGCCCGGTCTTCGCGTTACTGGGCGACCCCGAGGACCTCACCGTGGACTGGCTGATCCACCACCGCCGCGCCGGGGATGCCGCGATCGCCTTTCTTGTCGAACCGCGGTCGCAGGTGCTCAGGCGCCTGGGCGACGCGGGCTGGCTGTGCGTGCCGGTGCAGGCCTGGCAGGATCCGGCTGCGGCGTGGCAGGGCGTCTCGCGCACCGCACCCCTGGAATGGTCGCGCCGCGCATGACCACGACACTTCAGCGGCCGAGCCTGAGCAGCCAGAGTCGCAGCCCCGCTCCTGCCGAGGCGCTGCGCGCTGCGCGACCGCCGCACCCCCGCCGCCCTCACGCCTGGCGCAGGATGATGCTGCTTCTGGGCACCATGATGGCTGCGCTCGCGGGGCTCCAAGCGACCCTGACCGGGGTTTCCTGGTGGATCGTCGGGTCGGTCTTCTTGCTGCTCGTGTTGACCACGACGACACTGGTGCGCCAGGCCACGCGTCCGGCCTGGTTGCCCACGGCGGTCGGGGCCCTCGCGGCCCTGGTCGGGCTGACGGTGGGATACGGGGGCGACACGGCTCTGCTCGGCATCATCCCCACGACCGATACCCTTGCGCGCTTCTCGCAGTTGACGGATGACGCCTGGGCAGAGATCGCGGCGCAGTCGCTGCCGGCGTCGCCCGAGTTGAGCATCGTGTTCCTCATCGCGTTCTCGTGCGCCATGCTCGCCCTGCTCGGTGACCTCGCGCTGCGGGCCGCACCCGCGGTGACCGCGGTGCCGATCCTGACGTTGCTGGCGATCCCGGTCGCGGTGCGGGCGGGCATCGCCCAGCCGTTCTGGTTCGTGTCTGCGGCGGTCGGTTACCTCGCGCTGCTGCGCGTCGGGCGGCGCACGGCGGGGCCCATGGGGATCCTGTTCGGTGCACTGGTCGTGCTGGGATCCTTGGCCGTGGGGGCGCTGCTGCCGATCGCGCAGCCGGCTCCCGATCAGTCCGGCGGCGGCATCGGCCTCTCGACCGGGATCAACCCGCTCATCGATCTCGGAGACGACCTGCGCCGAGGCGCCGCCCGCACCGCCGTCACCTACACGACGAGCGATGATCAGGGCACGTACTTGCGGCTCGCCACGCTCGCCGCCTTCGATGGACGCTCGTGGTCGCCGTCGCTGGTCGGGCCGGCCGCGAAGGACACGATGAAGGCCTTCCCCGCTCCTCCCGGGCTCGCGAGCGCGGTGAAGACGACTCAGGCGACAGCGAGGATCGCGGTCGGGGGGATCCAGGGCAACTGGCTGCCGGTGCCGTACCCGACGACCCAGGTGACCGGGACGACGGGAACCTGGTTCTGGGAGTCTCAGGGGCTCTCGGTCCGCAGCGAGAACACGAACGCGGGCGGCCAGACCTACACGGCTTCGTACCTCGAGGTGCAGCCCAATCTTGCCCAACTGCGCTCGCCGGTCGGGGGCCGGACGGTCTCGGCCTCCTACCTCTCGCTGCCCGCGCGACTGCCGCAGGTCATCACGGACACCGCCAGGACCGTCGCGGGCTCTGCTGCCACCGACTACGACAAGGCGTTGGCGCTGCAGGCCTACCTGCGCAGCGATGCGTTCACCTACTCGACGACGGCGCCCGTCAAACAGGGCTACGACGGAACAGGTGCCGATGTCGTGGCCGAGTTCCTGCAGAAGAAGGCGGGCTACTGCGTGCACTTCGCATCGGCGATGGCGATCATGGCACGCGTGCTCGGGATCCCCTCGCGGGTGGCCGTGGGCTTTCAGCCGGGTCAGGTGACCAACGTGAGCGGTCGCGACGTCTTCACCGTGAGCACGCACGACTTGCACGCCTGGCCCGAACTGTACTTCCCGGGAATCGGCTGGCTGCGCTTCGAACCGACCCCCGGCCGTGGCGTGCTGCCCGATTACTCGAACCCGGCCGCCGTCGAGTCGCTTCCGACCGGCTCGCCCACGGACAGGGCGACCCCGGCTGCCAGCGCCAGCGCTGCCCCGTCCGCCGCTGCCGGGCCGAAACTCCTGACCGACGGCCCGGGGGCCACCGGCTCGTCGGCCTCGTCCGGCGGGGGCACGGGGTCGCTCGTGCTGCTGGTCGTGCTGATCGTGCTGCTGGCGGTCGCCGTGATCCCCCCTGGTGCGCGGCTGGTGATCCGGATGCGACGCGAGCGGGCGATCGTGCGCGGTCGCGACCCTGCGACCAACGCCTGGGCCGAGGTCCGCGACACGGCGCGCGATCACGGCTGGCTCGCCCCCGAGACCGAGACCGCACGCGAGTTCGCGACGCGGCTGTCGATGGTGCTCGCCGCCGACTCGGACCGCATCGCCGGCTTCCGCGGTCACGTCGAGTCGACCGCGTACGGCCCGCCGGATGCCGCGCCGCTGTCGCTGCCCGAACTGCGGGCCGTGCGCCGCGCCATCGCCGGGTCGGTCTCGCCGCGGGAGCGGCTGCGCGCCGTCTTCCTGCCGGCCTCGTTGCTCGCCCGGGTGCGTTTCGACCCCGACGCGTAGGCCGCAGCGTCGAGCGGCGCGCCGCTCCGAGCCGCGCTCCTCAGGGCCGCCTGTGAGGGCGGGGCTCCACCTGTCAGGGGCGCGCGACGGCCAGCAGGGGCCGGCCGGTGAGGGGGTTGGTCATCCAGTGAGCGTCGATCCCGTACACCTGCCGGAGGAGCGCGGGTGTCAGCGTGTCGGCGGTCGGGCCGGCGGCGACGACCCGTCCGTGCGAGAGCACGACGACGGCATCCGCGTGCGCCGCCGCCGAACTCAGGTCGTGCAGGGCGGCGACCACCGTGGTCCCCGTGGACGCGAGCTGCTGCAGCACGGCGAGCACGTCGAGCTGGGCGCCGACGTCGAGGTGGTTGGTCGGCTCGTCGAGCAGCAGCAGTCTGGGCCGCTGCGCAAGAGCGCGGGCCAGCATGACGCGCTGACGCTCCCCTCCGGAGAGGCTCGGAAGCTCGCGGTCGGCGAAGGCCGCGACCCCCGCGGCCGCGATCGCGTCATCGACCACTCGGGCGGCATCCGGATCGCGTGCTCCGAAGGCGGCCTCGAAGGGGGCGCGGCCCAGCCCCACGACGGCGCGAACGGTCAGGGGGAGCTCGGTCGTGGCCTCCTGCTCGACGAAGGCGACTCGGCGGGCGCGCTCGCGGCGCGGCAGCAGCAACAGGTCGTCGCCCTGGAAGTTCACCGTTCCGGATGCCGGCCGCTCGACCCCCGCGATCGCCCGCAGCAGCGTCGACTTGCCGGCCCCGTTCGGGCCGAGCAGGGCGGTCACGGCTCCGGCAGGAGCGCGGAAGCCCGCGCCGTCGACCAGCGTCGCGCCAGCGGTTCGGATCGTGACGTCTGCGACCTCGAGCCCCGCCGCCCCTCGCCCCGCCGCCCATGGCCCAGCCGCATCGGGCGCGCCCGCGTCCCGGCTCATGCTTCGCTCCGGCGCCGCGCGAGCAGCAGCGCGAACACCGGCGCCCCGATCAGCGCCGTGACGATTCCCACCGGCAGCTCGCGCGGGTCGAAGACCGTGCGCGCCAGGGTGTCGGCCCAGATCAAGAAGGTGCCGCCGACGAGCGCTGAGAGGGGCAGCAGCGAGCGGTTGCTCGGCCCGACCACGAGGCGCACGGCGTGCGGAAGCACCAGTCCGACGAAGCCGATCGAGCCGCTGACCGACACCAGCGCTCCGGTCAGCAGGGCACTGGCGCCGAGGAGCCCCCAGCGCACCCGGGTGACCGAGAATCCCAGGGATGCCGCGGTCGTGTCGCCGAAGGCGAAAGCGTCGAGCACGCGCCCCGAGAAGCTCAGGGGCACCCCGATCACGACCATCGCCCCGACCGCGATCGCCACCTGCGGCCAGCGCGCCCCGGCCAGCGAGCCGAGCAGCCAGTTGAGCACGTCGCGGTACGAGTCGCCGGTCGCGGCCCAGAAGATCACGAAGCTGGTGATCGCCGCGGCCAGCGACGAGACGGCGACCCCCGCCAGCACGGTGCGGGTGGGCGTGATCCGCCCGAGCGAACTCGCCAGGCCGAGGGTCGCGAGCAGAGCCAGGATCGCCCCGCCGAACGCGGCTATCGGCAGCAGCAGGGTCACCCCGAGCAGGAGCACGCTGACCGCACCGAGCGAGGCGCCCGAGGACAGCCCGAGCAGGTAGGGATCCGCCAGCTGATTGCGCGTCAGGGCCTGCATCACCCCGCCCACCAGCGACAGCCCGGCGCCGACGGCGGCTGCGGTGAGCACCCGGGGCAGCCGCAGCTCCCACACGATCCCGTCGTGCAGCGCGTCGAGCGGATTGTGGCCGATGCCGAGGTGAGCGAGCACGCTGCCCACCACATCCGGCACCGACAGCGGTGCGGGGCCGATCGTGGTGGCGACGGCGATCGAGAGCAGGAGGGCCGCGGCCAGCGCGGCTCCCCAGCTCCACGAGCGTGCGCGGGTCGTCACCCGAGTCCGAGGGCCTTCAGCTGCTTCGACACCGAGACCGCGGCATCCACGGTTCGAACGCCGGCTTCGCTGGCCGGAAAGGGCAGGGTGATGAAGCGGTGGTCCTTGACGGCGGTGAGGTTCGCGGTGGCCGGGTTGCTCTCGAGCGACGCGATCTTGCTGGCGGCCGTGTTCCAGGTGGCGTCGATCAGGATGATGACATCCGGGTCGTCGGCGACGATCGACTCCCAGCCCAACGAGCTCCACGTCTGCGCGACTCCGCCGGCGACGTTCTTCAGGCCGACCGTCTCCATCACGAGCTCAGCGGCGCCGGTGCCCGCACCCACGTAGGGAGTGTCCGTACCCGACGAGTACCAGAGCGCGGTGAGGCCTTTCGTGCTCTTCTTCACGGTCGCCAGCTCGGCTTTCTGCTGCGCGACCAGTGCGTCGGCGGCCTTTTCGACCCGGAAGATCGAGCCCACCTGCCTCAGCTCGCTGAAGATGTCCGAGAAGGCGAGCTTCGCCGGGGCGCCCGTGGTGCGGCAGGCCGCCGGCTGCACATAGGTGCCGACTCCGAGCCCGGCCAGTTCGGAGCGGGTTCCTGCCTGGTCGGCCGAGAACGCCGACTCCCAGCCGGAATAGACCATGTCGGGTTCGAGCGCCAGCAGCGCCTCTTCGCTGGGCATGAAGTCCGAGATGCTGTGCAGGCGGGCGGCCTGGGGCTTCCACCTGTCGGGCACCGGACCGTCTTGGAATGCCGTGCCGACGATCCGATCGCCCAGCCCCAGGGCCAGCAGGATCTCGGTCGAGGTCGACTTGATGCTCACCACCCGGTGCGGCGCGTGCGGGAAGGTCACCGTGGTGTCGCAGTTCTGGATCACGACCGGCTTGTCGGCCGCGGCCGAGCCGCTGGTGGCCGGGGGAGCGGCGGCCGCGCTGCTGCAGCCTGCGAGCAGCACGGTGGCGGCGAACATGGCCGCGAGCGCGGCGGGACGAGTGCGGGGGGAGCGAGGCATGAGATCTCCAGGGCGTGACGGAACGTGATGCGGGCGACCAGCCGCTCGCTTCGGCCGAGCCGCTCAAGGACGAGCGGCGCACACGCGGGCAATGCAGCCCGGAGGACCTGACGACGTCGAGCCTACTGATCGCGCAGACTGATCACATGCACTGGACGGTCGTCATCCCGGTGAAGCCGCCGGCGATCGGCAAGTCGCGCCTGGGCCTCGGGCCCGAGCTCGCCCGGGCGATCGCCCTCGAGACGGTGGCTGCCGTCGTGGCGTGCACGGTCGTCGATCGCGTCATCGTCGTCACGGCGGATGCGGCGTTCCGCCCGCCCGATGTCGAGGTGCTGCTCGAGAACGCGCCATCGGGCATCGATGCGGCGGTCGCGGCCGGCGCCGCACTCGCCGGAATCGACGCGGCCCGCGCCGCGCTGCTCGGCGACCTGCCGGCGCTGGTGCCGGAGGAGCTCGCCGCCGCACTCGCCCTCGCGGCGCTCGCGCCCCGCTCCTTCGTCGCGGACCACGACGGCACCGGAACCACCCTCGTGACTGCCGCGCCGGGGGTCGAGTTGCGAACGGCGTTCGGGCCGGACTCTGCGGCGAGGCACCGTGGGCTCGGGCTGGCCGCTCTCGACGTTCCCGTCGGCAGCTCGGTGCGATTCGATGTCGACACGCGAGATCAGTTCGAGGCCGCGCGCGCCGCGTTGCACCTGGCCGGTCTCGATCGGCCATTCATGAGGGGAGCCGGGGGAGAAGGCGC
>DASTNC010000085.1:0-13432 GCA_035721225.1 Pseudolysinimonas sp. | reverse complement strand
TCACTCGGTGCGCCGTCTCGGCGCACCGGAATAGCGGTACTCGGCCATTTCTGGCCTCTTTCAGCGTCACTCGGTGCGTCGTCTCGACGCACCGGAATAGCGGTACTCGGCCATTTCTGGCCTCTTTCAGCGTCACTCGGTGCGCCGTCTCGGCGCACCGGAATAGCGGTACTCAGTTTCTGGGCATGAAGTACGAGATCAACCGCAGGATCTCGAGGTACAGCCAGACGACGGTGACCACGATGCCGAAGGCGGCTGTCCAGCCGTACCGGCGGGGCTGACCGCTCTGCACCCCGCGCTGCACGAAGTCGAAGTCGATGACGAGCGAGTAGGCCGCCATGATGACGACCAGGATCCCCAGCGGCACGCCGAGCGGGATGCTCGTGCCCGGGATCACGACATCGCGCAGCCCGTTCATCGACTTCGTGACGCCGAACAGCATCAGCCCGAAGTTGACCACCGAGAAGGCGAGGTAGCCGACGATCGCCACCAGGAAGATCTTGGTGGCCCGACGCGAGGCCCGCACCTTGCCGCTGGCGAACAGCGCCAGGGTGACGGCGACGACGCCGAGCGTTCCGAACACCGCCATCGGCACGATGCCCGAGTCGAATGCCCGGTTGTACCAGGCGGAGACCGCGCCGACCAGGGCGCCCTCGGCGAGGCAGTAGATCAGGATGAGGGCGGGCGACGGCTCGCGCTTGAACGAGTTGACCAGGCCGAGCACGAGTCCGACGATGAGCGCCGGGAAGAGCACGATCGGAAAGAACCAGCCGACCGCGGCTCCGACGACCAGCACGAGAAAGCTGACCGCGGTCTTGACGATGGTGTCTTCGTAGCTCATGCGGTCCATCTGGGTCGCCGTGGCATCCGGAAGCGCGAAATGTTCGTCGAGCTGCGCAGGGCTCGGGATCGGGATGGCGCCGGCGTCTTTGGCGGCCTGACGCTGTGCTGCCTTCGGCGAGAAAGCCGGGGAGTTGGAGAAGACGGGGTTCGACATGGCGGGCTCCGATGATCTGGTGACGAGAGTTTATGAGGGCGGCCCGGGAACCGGCTGAGTACTGCGCGTGCTCGCAACGGCAGCCGCTGCCCACGCCGACGCCACGATCACGGCGAATTCGATGGCGAGTGCGGGCAGCATCCCGCTGTACTCGGGGAACAGGCGCGCGACGATCACCGCCCCGGCCAGCACGAAGCTCAGGGTCGGGTAGCTGCGCAGCGGGCGATGGCGCACCAGCATCCATCCGAGGTAGGGCAGCGCCAGGACGCCGATGAAGCGCGGACCGGTCAGCAGAAGTAGCACCGCGGGGGTCGAGATGGTCACGGCCACTACGCGGCGCCATCCCTCTGCGGGCATTGCCGACCAGCCGGCGATGTGAGCCAGCAGTGCGGCGAGCAGGAAGAGCGGCGGCACGAATGTGTCCCAGCCGGCGATCGCGACAGCGCCGCTCACGATCAGGATGCCACCCCCCGCCGTTCGGGCCCGTGCGGTCCCCCAACGCAGAGGCAGGCCGGTCGTGCTCACTGTGCGGCTGCTCAGGCGTTGAGGACGAGGTAGCTGATCCCGAGCACCAGCACGGCCGCCAACGAGAGGTAGCCGAGCACGATCGCCACCCAGGCGATCGCCGTGCCGCGTTCGCCTGAGTGGCTGATCTGGCTCAGGGCGAGATGCCCGAACAGCGCCGCCAGCGGGCTGACCAGGCAGCCGAGGATGAGGGCGAGCACCGCCAGGACGTTGACCCGCGGCAGCGCCTCCTCCGGCCCGATCTCGGCGGGGGTCGGGTCGGGCTCGTCGGCCGGGATGTCTTCGGCGCGCAGCACCGGGCTGGCGGGCGCGAAGGTCGCGACCGAACTCTCGGGTGCGAAGGGGCTGGGAGGTCGGCTCTCGGGTGCGAAGGAGCTGGGAGGCCGGCTCGCAGGCGCGAAGACGCTCGCAGCCGCCGTCGGGATCGAGGCGGTCGCGCTGTGAGCGACACCGGTCGGAGTGCCGCAATAGATGCAGAACTTCCACTCGGGCTGCAGCTCACGGGAGCAGTTCGCGCACGCGGCCATGGTTCCGCCACATTATCGTGAGCCCATGAGAGCCCAGCACCCCCCGTTCGTGATCGGGCATCGCGGGGCCCCCGGATACCGCCCGGAGCACACCCGCGCATCGTTCGAGCTCGCCTTCGCGCTGGGTGCTGACGCGGTGGAACCCGACCTGGTGTCCACGCGCGACGGGGTGCTCGTGGTGCGGCACGAGAACGAGATCTCGGGCACGACCGATGTGGCGCAGCATCCCGAATTCGCCGATCGGCGCACGACCAAGGTGATCGACGGCGCCTCGCTGACGGGATGGTTCACCGAGGACTTCACCTGGAAAGAACTCGCGACCCTGCGTGCGATCGAGCGGCTGCCCGAGATCCGCCAGCACAACGCCACCTTCGACGGCGCCCAACCGATCCTGCGCTTGAGCGACCTACTCGAGATGGTCGATGCTGCGAGCGAGCGGCTGCGGCGGCCGCTGTGCATGGTCAGCGAGATCAAGCACGCGACCTACTTCGCCTCGATCGGGCTGCCGCTCGACGAGCTCGTCGCCGATCAGCTGAAGCCGTGGGGCTCGCGCGAACGGTTGACGGTGGAATGTTTCGAGCAGACCGTGCTCGCGCAGGTGCGCGACCGCGGTGTGGATGCCGACTACGTCTACCTGGTCGAAGCGGCCGGTGCGGCGGCCGACCTGGTCGCGCGCGACGGCTCGGCCGCGACTCCCTACTCGGAGCAGCTGACAGATGCCGGCCTCGCCCGGCTCGCTCGCGATGTCGACGGGATCAGCGTCGACAGGTCGCTGCTGCTGACACCCGGAGCCCGCGGCGCGGTCGGGACCACCGACCTGGTGGCCCGGGCCCACGAGCACGGGCTCTCGGTGTTCACCTGGACGCTCCGGCCCGAGAACCGCTATCTCGCAGCCGGGCACCGCGTCGGCTCGGCGACCGGCCCCGGGGCGGCGGACTGGGGCGACTGGCGCCGTGAGTTCGAGCTCCTCATCAGCACCGGAGTCGACGGGGTGTTCGCCGACCATCCCGACCTGGCGATCGCGGCGCGCGACGGGCTGTAGCGGCCGGCGCCGCCCCCGGATGCGCTCCCGGATGCGAAATCAAGGAATTCGCGGCCCTTGACCATCCGAAATCCGCCTGTGAGCGCGATGAATGTCCGGATTCCTTGATTTCGCATGCGGCGATGTCGCGGAAGGCGATTCCGCCTTGCAGCGGATGACCCCTCGGGGCGGCGGGAGACGACTGCTACTCACGGTCGCCGCGGAGGATCGCCGCCCAGACAGCTGCATGGACCTCGGGCCAGCGCTCCATCACCTGGTGGTAGCTGAACCGGAGGACTCGGTATCCACGCGCGCTGAGCATCGCATCTCGTTCGCGGTCGGCCTCGAACGCTGCGCTGCCGGCGTGGAACGCGGCACCGTCCACTTCGACGATCAGCCGCTCGCCGAACTGGAAGTCGACCCGGCCGACTCCGGACGTCGGCACCTGCCGCCGCGGACCCAGGTGCCGCATCCGGAGCCAGAAAAGCGTCTCGATGCCAGATTCGCAGATACCGTCGGCTTGGAGAAGTGCCGCACCCGCGGGCAGCGGGAGAACCGACGCGAGTCTGTGCAGCTCCGCTACCCGTTCCGGCCATCGGTGCAGCAGTGAGTCGGCCGTGGCTGCCAACAACTCGGGGCTCGTGCACCCTGCGAGATCGGCTATCGCGCTCAGCGGATCGACGAGCAGTCGCAAGGACGCGCGACTAGCGAGCGGAGCGGACCGGCGAGGGTGCCAGTGCACGGTGACCGCGTCGGTCGAGCGGGGATGGTCGGGGGACCGCAGTTGGCAGTCGTTGCGTTCGACCAACACGTGCAGGCGGCCGTCGTCGACGACCCATAAGCCGGCAAGGTCAAGTGCCGAACGGCAGGTGAGGAGTCCGCCGACTCGGGCCGCGCGAACGAGGGCAGGAGGCAGATCTGGTCGCGCGTACCAGCCCTGCCTGACTCGAATGACTCGACGCGTGCGGACGAGCCCGGCGAGGTATCCGCGCGAGATCCCGTCGGCGGCGAGTTCGTGGGTCGCCGCGAGGCCGCCGCGCGCCTGGATGGATCTGAGCGGATCGCGGGTGCGCCGTCGCTCGGTCGTCATGGCGGGATGCTGCTCCCAGACGCGTGTCGCCGAGAGCTCGTTCGCCCGAGCGGGGGAGAGTCGCCGTGCTGGCGCGAAATCAAGGAGAAGAGGGAGGGCCGCATCCAGAATCGTGCGAATCGGCTCCAGTCGGGCCGCGTTTTCCTTGATTTCGCAAGTCGGCGGTCAGCGGGCAAGACGTCGGCGGGTCGCCGCCCCCCGACCCGAGGTCGCAGGCCGCCGGTAGAATCGGGGGATCATGACCTTCGTGCTGGACGGCTTCGACGCGGATCCGGGGTCAGCCGAGGCGTCCGCGCCCGCTGGCGCTCCGACCCCCGAGGATGCCCTGCTCGCCGGCCTCAACCCGCAGCAGCGCGAGGCGGTGCTCTACCGAGGGCCGAGCCTGCTGATCGTGGCCGGCGCTGGATCGGGCAAGACCAGCGTGCTCACCCGCCGCATCGCCGGCCTGATTCAGACCCGTGAGGCGTGGCCGAGCCAGATCCTGGCGATCACCTTCACCAACAAGGCAGCGGCCGAGATGCGCGAGCGGGTGCAGACGCTGGTCGGCGGGGCGGCCGAGGGCATGTGGATCTCGACGTTCCACTCGGCGTGCGTGCGCATCTTGCGTCGCCAGGCGACCGTGATGGGCATGACCCAGGGCTTCAGCATCTACGACTCGGCCGACAGCCGCGCGCTGATCAAGCGCATCCTCAAAGAACTGGATGCCGACACCCTCGGCTTCACCCCCGGCAACGCGAGCGCCAAGATCTCGAAGCTCAAGAACGAGCTGACCGACGCCGAGAGCTACTCGCGCAACATCAACACCGACGATCCGAACGACGTCGCCTTCCTCGAGATCTTCCGCCGCTACACGGCGGGTCTGCGCCGCGCGAACGCCCTCGACTTCGACGACCTGATCGCCGAGACCGTGCACCTGTTCCGCGCGTTCCCCGAGGTGGCGGCGCTCTACCAGCGGCGCTTCCGGCACGTGCTGGTCGATGAGTACCAGGACACCAACCACGCGCAGTACGCGCTCATCCGCGAACTGGTGCGCCCGATCAAGCCCGAGCACGTGCCCGAAGACACCCGCATGCGGGTGGATGCCAGCGGCGGCATCCCGGGCGCCTCGCTCACCGTGGTGGGCGACTCCGATCAGTCGATCTACGCGTTCCGCGGCGCCGACATCCGCAACATCGTGGAGTTCGAGCGCGACTTCCCGAACTCGAAGACGATCCTGCTCGAGCAGAACTACCGCTCGACGCAGAACATCCTCGATGCCGCCAACGCCGTGATCGGCAACAACTTCGACCGGATCGCGAAGAACCTGTTCACCACCGTCGGCAGGGGCGACAAGATCGTCGGATACACCGGCTACACCGGCCACGACGAGGCGCAGTTCGTGGCGGACGAGATCGCGACCCTGCACGAGGGCGGCGAGCGGTACAGCGACATCGCGGTCTTCTACCGCACCAACTCGCAGACCCGCGCGCTGGAAGAGATCTTCATCCGCTCGGCCATCCCCTACCGGGTGCTCGGCGGCACCAAGTTCTACGAGCGGGCCGAGATCAAGGATGCGATGGCCTACCTGATCCAGGTGGTCAACCCGGCAGACGATCTGGCTCTGCGCCGCATCATGAACGTGCCCAAGCGCGGGATCGGGCCGGCGACCGAGGCGGTGCTGCAGGCGCACGCCGACCGCGTCGGGGTGCTGCTGCGCGATGCCCTGCCGGATGCCGGCCAGCTGGGTCTGGGCCCGAAGGTCACCACGGCGATCCTCGAGTTCGCGGCGATCATGGACGAGGCCACCGAGTCGGCGGCGACGGCCAAGCCCGCCGACATCCTGACCACGGTCCTGAACCGCACCGGCTACATCGACGCGCTGCGCGCCACGCGCGATCCGCAAGACGAGGCGCGCATCGAGAACGTCGAGGAGCTCGTGGCCGTCACCAAGGAGTTCGCGCGCAACAACCCCGACGGCACCCTGGTCGACTTCCTCACCGAGGTTGCGCTGGTCGCCGCGGCCGACGAGCTGGATGACTCGAGCGGCACCGTCTCGCTGATGACCCTGCACACGGCGAAGGGCCTCGAGTACGAGTCGGTGTTCCTGACCGGCATCGAAGAGGATCTGATGCCGCACCGCATGTCGACGGGTGAACCGGGCGGGCTGGCCGAGGAGCGGCGCCTCTTCTACGTGGGCATCACCCGCGCCAAGAAGCGGCTCTACCTGTCGCTCGCGATGACGCGGTCGGCCTTCGGCGACACCAGCGTGGCGATGCCCAGCCGGTACCTCCAAGAGATCCCGCCCGAGCTGATCGAGTGGCGGCAGAGTCCGGGGATGGCCACCTCGCGCAACGGCACGCGATCGCGTGCGCTCAACGGGCGCCCGTCGTACGGCAGCTCGACGGCCGGGTCGGAGCGGTACCTGTCGCGCGACGCGATCCCGCCCGCACCCCCGAGGGTGAAGACCGAGTGGACATCGCCCGTCACCAACAAGGTGCGCGACAACGGCGACCTGACGCTGGCGGTCGGCGATCGCATCCGGCACGCCGATTTCGGCGAGGGACGCGTCAGCGCCGTCACCGGCGAGGGCACCAAGAGCATCGCCGAGGTGCAGTTCGAGCAGGCGGGCCGCAAGCGGCTGCTGATCAAGATCGCGCCGATCGAGAAGCTGTAGCCCCCTAGGCTTCGAGCTCGACGGTCGCCTCGGCATCCGGATCGATGGCGGGCAGGCTGCGTCGGCGGACCACGACCACGATGAGCAGCGCGGTCGCGCAGAGCAGCAGCGCGGTCGCGGCGGTCGCGACGCCGCCGGCGACACCCAGCACGCCGGCGAGCACCCCGATCAGGATGCCGCTGCCCGCCTGAAAACCCTGGGCCGTCATCCCGGCGGCTCCCACGAAGCGCCCGCGCCGCTCGGGCGGAGCCTCGAGCTGCACGATGGTCTGCGACGTCGACGCGGCCGTCAGGCTGCTCGCGCCCGCGATGATCAGGGCGAGGATCGAGACCGCGTAGCTGTGCGAGAGCGCGAACACCAGGATGCTGACCGCGAAGGCGATCCCCGCGACGATGGCCAGGCGCGTGCTGGCGCGGATGCGGCCGATCGCCTCGAGCGTCACTCCGGCGGCGGTGGCCCCGGCCGCCATCGACGAGACGAGCACCGCGTAGCCGGCGCCGTTGGAGCTCTGACCGAGGCTGCTGCCGAACTCGGGAAGCAGGGGCATCAGCGCGACGCCGATGAACAGCGCGATGGCGCCCTGCAGGATCATCACGACGAGGATCGACGGATACTTCGGCATGTCGCGCAGCACGCTGACGATGTCGCGCAGATGCGGGGCGGCCCGGCGCGCGGCGTCGCGCAGGTGCCCGGTGATCGGCACGAGGAAGAGGTACGTCAGGAACGGCAGGTACATCGCCACGTTGAGGAACATCCCGATGGTCGGTCCCACCGTGAACAGCAGCAGCGCACCGAGCGCCGGGCCGACCAGCTGGCCGAGCGTGATGCCGGTCGCGGTCAGCCGCACCGCGCTCGGCAGGTCGGTCGGCCCGACCATGTCATAGAGCATGAGCTGGTCGGGCGCCTTCCAGATCGCGCTCGCGAAGCCGTGGACGAGCAGGAGCGCCACGCACTCCCAGGGCTGCAGGCCGCCGGTCGCGAACAGGATGCCCCAGATGACCGAGGCCGAGATGAACAGCAGGGCCGACAGCTGGATGAGGCGCCGGCAATCGAACCGGTCGGCGAGACCGCCGAGCGGGATCGACAGGAACAGGTGCGGCAGCCAGTGGGTCAGCACGGCGAGCCCGGCGAGCACCGGCGAGTGGAAGGTCTGCCACATCACCCAGTAGGTGATCGCGTGCTCGAGGTTGTCGCCGCCCATCATGAGCACGCTGCCGGCGAGGTAGCCCTTGTACCAAGGGGCGCGGAGGGCGGCGAATCTCACCGTGTCAGCCTAGGGTCGCCGCGGGCGTCGCTCGGCACACCGAACTGTGGCCACCGCGGACGTCGATCCGCCCTGAGGAGTATCTTCCGGTTTTCCATTGTGTTCTATTCCGATATATCGGTACAGTGTCGGTATCGGTCACGATGACTCGCGGACTCCATCTCGGCGGCGTGACCGGCCAAGGAGATTCTCATGCGACACCACACCTTCGATCCCAGATTCGCGGCTCGCGCCGCAGCCCGCTTCCACAACGACAGCCAGGATGGCGATCACGGTCACCAGCATCCCGGCCACGGCCGTGGCGGTCGCGGTGGTTTCGGCCACGGCTTCGGCCCGGGCTTCGGTGCCGGCTTTCCCGGTGGTTTCGGCCCCGAGATGATGCGCGACTTCGCGCAGGCCTGGGGCGCAAACGGCCGTGCCCGCAAGGGCGACGTGCGCGCCGCCATCCTGTCCCTGCTCTCCGAGGCGCCTGCCACCGGCTACGCACTGATCAAGGGCATCGCCGAGCGCACCGACCACACCTGGCGGCCGAGCCCCGGTTCGGTCTACCCGACGCTGCAGCAGCTCGTCGACGAGGGCCTGGTGCGCCAGCAGAGCGCCCAGGACGGCAACGGCCGCACCGACTACGAGCTGACCGACGAGGGCACCGCCTACGTGGCGGAGCACAAGGAGCAGCTGAATGCCGCGTGGCAGGCCTCCGGCCCGCAGCGCGGGGGCATGGACCACGAATTCATGGCCAGCATCGGCAAGCTCCTCGACGCGGTGAAGCAGTTCCCGCGCTCGGCCACTGCCGAGCAGCGGGCCGCGGCGACCGTCAAGATCGACGAGCTCCGTCGCGAGCTCTACAAGATCCTGGCCGACTGACCCATCGCGTCGAACGACGCGAGCAGGCGCCTCGACGGCAGCTCACGCAGCCGTCGGGGCGTCACGCGTCTCAGCACCCGGACGAACCCGATCGCCGCCCGAAACCCGCGTAGATGCCACGGCAGCCCGTACGCCTCGCGCACGCTGTCCGGCAGCAGCCCGCTGGTGACCACCCGCACGAGCGGCATCGCCGGGCGCATCCACCACGGGATCGCGCGGCTGTGCAGCAGGTCGTGGGCGATGGCCCGCGCGTCGTCGCCGACGTCGAGGCCGGCGACGGCATCCGTCCAATAGCGGTCGAATGCCGGGCGGTCGGCGGGCCAGATGCCGGGCGGCAGTTGCAGCGACGAGCCGAGCCGCTCGCTCGCCGCATAGATCTCGTCGGCGAGCGCGGGCGAAAGCGGCCCGACGACCTGCTCGTGCAGCATGACGCCCACGCGGTGCAGGGTCGCGGCCACCCAGAGTTGGCGGTCGGCATCCCGTGCGCCGGTCACGCGGGCGTGCGCCCGGTTGACCGCGCGGGCCGCCAGCCGCGCGTGCTGCTGCGAGCCGAGGCCGACCGCATAGACGTAGCGCAGCGTGGTGCGCAGCCGGTCCACCGGCCGGCGCGCGAAGTCGCTGTGCTCGGCCACCCCACGCGCGACGACCGGGTCGCCGACCTGCAGCAGGATGGCAGCCGCGCCCCCGAGCACGAGCACGCCGTCTGCGGCGTACTCCTCGAAACTCGTGGGCGACTTCACGCCCCTATCGTCGCGCGCCCCGAGCAAGAGCCAGGCTATCCGGCAAGAACTCACGAAGTTTCCCCGCGGTCAGCCGTCTCTCGACCAACGGTCAGAGTCTCAGCGGGTAGAGTCGTCTACGGCTCGAAAGTCTCTTGACATCGAACTATCTCGGCGTCGAGACAGCCCCTCATTCTGAGAGCTTCGGGCCGTCCAGCTCCAGCGCAACCGGAAGAAGCAAGCAGCGTGGATCTTTTCGAGTACCAGGCCCGTGACCTCTTCGAGAAGTACGGCGTTCCCGTGCTCCCGGGCATCATCGCCGACAGCCCCGAGCAGGTCCGTGACGCGGCCGAGAAACTCGGCGGCGTCACCGTGGTCAAGGCCCAGGTCAAGGCCGGCGGCCGTGGCAAGGCGGGCGGCGTCAAGGTGGCGAAGACCCCGGATGACGCCGAGGAGCTGTCGAAGGGCATCTTCGGCCTCGACATCAAGGGCCACACCGTCAAACGGGTGATGGTCGCAGCCGGCGCAGACATCAAGCAGGAGTACTACTTCTCGGTGCTGCTCGACCGGGCGAACCGCAGCTACCTGAGCCTGTCGAGCTACGAGGGCGGCATGGAGATCGAAGAGCTCGCCGTCGAGCGCCCCGAGGCTCTCGCCCGCGTCGAGGTGAACCCCGAGGAGGGGCTCGACCTCGAGAAGGCGAAGGCGATCGCGGTCGCCGCGCACTTCCCGGCCGACCTCATCGACAAGGTCGCGCCGGTGTTCGTGAAGCTCTACGAGGTCTACACCGGTGAAGACGCCACGCTGGTCGAGGTGAACCCGCTGGTGCTCACCGGTGCGGGCGACATCGTCGCTCTCGACGGCAAGGTCTCTCTCGACGAGAACGCCGACTTCCGGCATGCAGACCACGAGGCGCTCGAAGACAAGGATGCCGCCGACCCTCTCGAGGCCAAGGCGAAGGCCCTCGGGCTCAACTACGTGAAGCTCGACGGCCAGGTCGGCATCATCGGCAACGGGGCGGGACTCGTCATGAGCACCCTGGATGTCGTCAGCTACGCCGGCGAGAAGCACGGCGGCGTGAAGCCGGCCAACTTCCTCGACATCGGGGGCGGAGCATCCGCCACCGTGATGGCGAACGGCCTCGACGTGATCCTCGGCGACAGCCAGGTGAAGAGCGTCTTCGTCAACGTGTTCGGCGGCATCACCTCCTGCGTCGCGGTCGCGGAGGGCATCGTGAAGGCGCTCGAGATCCTCGGAGACACGGCGACCAAGCCGCTCGTCGTGCGTTTGGACGGCAACCAGGTGGAGGAGGGTCGCGCGATCCTCACCGCCGCAGGCAACCCGCTGGTGACTCTCGCCACAACCATGGATGACGGCGCCGACAAGGCTGCCGGGCTCGCGAACGCTTAAGGATTCAGAGAATGTCGATCTTCCTCAACAAGGACAACAAGGTCATCGTGCAGGGCATCACCGGTGGCGAGGGCACCAAGCACACCGCGCTGATGCTCAAGGCCGGCACGAACGTGGTCGGCGGCGTGAACGCGCGCAAGGCGGGAACGACCGTCGAGCACGAGGGTTCGGCCGGCGAGAAGCTGAACCTGCCCGTGTTCGGCACGGTCGCCGAGGCGATGACCGAGACCGGGGCAGACACCTCCATCATCTTCGTGCCGCCGGCCTTCGCCAAAGACGCGATGATCGAGGCCATCGACGCCGGCATCCCGCTGCTCGTGGTGATCACCGAGGGCATCCCGGTGCAAGACACCGCCGAGGCGTGGGCGCACGCCAAGGCGAAGGGAAATGCCACCCGGATCATCGGCCCCAACTGCCCCGGCATCATCACTCCGGGCGAGGCATTGGTCGGCATCACGCCGGCCAACATCACCGGGACGGGCCCGATCGGACTGGTCAGCAAGTCAGGCACCCTGACCTACCAGATGATGTTCGAACTGCGCGACCTCGGCTTCTCGACCGCCATCGGAATCGGCGGCGACCCGATCATCGGCACGACGCACATCGACGCCCTCGCCGCGTTCGAGGCCGACCCCGAAACAAAGGCGATCGTGATGATCGGCGAGATCGGCGGCGACGCCGAAGAGCGCGCCGCCGACTTCATCAAGGCCCACGTCACCAAGCCGGTCGTCGGCTACGTCGCGGGGTTCACCGCCCCCGAGGGCAAGACGATGGGTCACGCCGGAGCGATCGTGTCGGCCGGCGCCGGCACCGCTCAGGGCAAGAAGGAGGCCCTCGAGGCCGCGGGCGTCAAGGTCGGCAAGACGCCGAGCGAGACCGCCGCGCTGATGCGCGAGATCATCGCCTCGCTCTGACCCGCCCGGTTGGGCGACGGGAGTTCCGGTCTGCAGCGGTCCGCCCCGGCCGCGACGAGTCGGCCGAGCGACTCGTCGCCTAGGATTCGGGCATGCGCGCTCGCCGACTCGCCCTCGCGGCCACCATCGCGGTCGCCGCGCTGCTGCTGGCGGGCTGCCAGTTCATCCCGAGACCCCACGGGAGCTCGAACACGGTGACCACCCACACCGATGAGGCCGTGCCGCCCGCCCTGCAGAAGTTCTACCAGCAGAGCCTCACCTGGAAGAAGCAGAGCGGCGGGATCGACTCGACGGACGTGACGGTGCCCCTCAACTGGGATGACCCGACCGGCGCCACGATCAAGATCGCGATCGCGCGGCACTCGGCCGGCAGCGGAAAGCTCGGTTCACTGCTGATCAACCCGGGCGGACCGGGCGGCTCAGGGTACGACTTCGTCGACCAGTACGTGAACTACATCGTCACGCCTGCCGTGCTGAAGAAGTACGACGTCATCGGCTTCGACCCGCGCGGAGTCGGCCGCTCGCGCCCGGCCATCACCTGCTACACCGACCCGAAGCAAGAGGACAAGCTGCTCTACGGCACCTATGCGAGCCCGTACGGCACGCAGGGCTGGATCGACGAGCTCACCGTCGTCGAGAAGAACTGGTCGGCCGCCTGCCTCACGAACACGGGGCCGCTGCTCGGCCACATCGATGCCGAGAGCAATGCGCGCGACATGGACGTCATCCGGGCCGTGCTCGGTGACACGAAGATGCACTACCTCGGCTACTCGTACGGCACCTACCTCGGCACGATGTATGCCGAGCTGTTCCCGAAGAAGGTCGGGCGCATGGTGCTCGACGGCCCGATCGACCCGTTGGTCGGGCAGCTCGACGCGCTGGCCACGCAGATGGCAGGGTTCGACAGCGCGCTCAAGGCCTACATGGCCGACTGCCAGAGCCACAAGGGATGCCCGTTCACCGGTTCGGTCGAGAACGGCCTGCAGCAGGTGCGCGCCATCCTCGACGGCATCGATGCCCGGCACCTGGTCGGCTCGGACGGGCGCCCAGTCGACTCCGCCACCGTCGGCACGGGCATCTCGTACACGCTGTACTCGAAAGACAGCTGGCCCGACCTCACTCAGATGTTCAAGGATCTGGCCAAGAACGACGCCGACTCGACCCTTCAGAACGCCGACGGCTACAACAACCGCAGCCCCGACGGCACCTACTCGAACGAGACCGACGTCTACGCGGCCGTGACCTGCGCCGAGAGCGACATCGGCACGGATGGCGTGACGCCCCTGCAGGGCCTGGCCAAGATCGACGCCGCCGCGCCGATTCTCGGCAAGTACTTCGCCGAAGACGACTACGCCGTGCTCGACACGGCGTGCTCGAACTGGCCGGAGCCGGTCGCCAAGCTGCCCACGAAGTTCGACGCCACCGGCGCTCCGCCGATCATGGTCGTC
>DASTNC010000084.1:0-19836 GCA_035721225.1 Pseudolysinimonas sp. | reverse complement strand
TCGACCCGCAGGTGCATGAGGCGATCGTGCAGATTCCGACGGCCGGCGTGACGGTGAACACCGTCGCGGATGTGATCGAGCCGGGCTACGCGCTCGGCGAGCGCCTCCTTCGCGCCGCCAAGGTCGCCGTCAGCGTTCCCGAATAGAAGGCACATGGCCAGCCAGGATTGGTTCGACAAGGACTTCTACGCCGTTCTCGGTGTGAAGAAAGACGTGTCCGACGCCGACCTCAAGAAGACCTACCGCAAGCTCGCGCGGCAGTATCACCCCGACTCCAACGCGGGTGACGCGAAGGCGGAGGCTCGCTTCAAGGAGATCAGCGAGGCGTACTCGGTGCTCTCCGACAAGGAGCTGCGCACCGAGTACGACCAGGTGCGCGCGATGGGCGGCGGAGCGCGGTTCACCTCGGGCGGCGGCGCCAACCCCGGCTTCGAGGACGTCTTCGGCGGACTGTTCAACCAGGGCGCCCGCGGGGGCAGGCAGAGCGCCGGCTTCGAAGACCTGCTGGGCGGGATGTTCGGCGGCCGCAGCGGCGGCTTCGGCACGTCGAGCGGTGGCTACCAGGGCTTCGGCGGCCCGAGCCGCGGCGCCGATATCACGGCGAACACGACGCTCGACTTCTTGACGGCCATCCGTGGCGAGACGGTCAGCTTGCAGATGCAGAGCGGGCGCGAGACCAAGGTCAAGATTCCGGCGGGGGTCGCCGACGGCCAGAAGATCAAATTGAAGGGCAAGGGGCACCCCAGCCCGGATGGCGGCGAGGCCGGCGATCTGGTCATCACCGTGACGGTGCGCAAGCATCCGATCTTCGAGCGCGACGATCTCAACCTCCGCCTCGACGTTCCGGTGACGTTCGCAGAGGCGGCGCTGGGCGCGACGATCGAGGTCCCGACGCTCGAGGGTGCGCCGGTGAAGCTGCGCGTAGCCGCGGGCACGCCGAGCGGCCGCGTTCTGCGTGTCAAGGGCCGAGGCGTCACCACGCCGAAGGGCACAGGAGATCTGCTGGCGACGGTCGTCGTGGCGGTCCCGAGTCACCTGACCCCGGCGGCGAAGGAGGCTCTCGAGGCTTTCACGGCCGCGATGCCCGACCAGAACCCGCGCGAAGACCTGTTGGCGCGAGGAGCGCACCGCTGATGGACGAGGGCTGCCGATGAGCGTCGACGAGAACAGCCCACTGTTCGCGATCGCGGTCGCGGCCGAGCTCAGCGGGATGCACCCGCAGACCCTGCGTCAGTACGACCGGCTGGGCATGGTCAGTCCCCGGCGGACCGCGGGGCAGTCGCGGCGTTACACGATGCGCGACGTCGTGCAGTTGCGCGAGATCGCGCGACTCAGTGCCGAGGGCCTGAACCTCGAGGGCATCCGCCGCATCCTCGAGCTCGAGAACCAGGTGAGTGCGCTGACCGCCCGCGTGCGCGAACTCGAGTCGACGCTCGCCGACGAACTTCTCGCCCGGTCGGGCCGTCGCGTGTTCGCGGCCGGCGCCGAGGGCGACGTGATCTCGCTCCGCACCGGGGAGCGCGCCAAGAAGGCCAACCAACTCGTGGTCTGGCGTCCATTTGGGCCGCGAGGCTAGAAGCAGAATCGACAACGGAGAATCCATGGCGAACATGCAGGGCGCCCCCACCTCGGGACAGCAGGAAGAGCAGAAGAGCGCGCTCGAGCAGTACGGCATCAACCTGACCGAGATCGCCAAGAGCGGCAAGCTCGATCCGGTGATCGGGCGTGACGCCGAGATCCGGCGGATCAGCCAGGTGCTGACCCGCCGTACCAAGAACAACCCCGTGCTGATCGGCGAGCCGGGCGTCGGAAAGACCGCCGTCGTCGAGGGCCTCGCCCAGCGCATCGTGGCCGGTGACGTCGCCGACTCGCTGCGTGACAAGCAGCTCATCTCGCTCGACCTGGCCGCGTTGGTGGCCGGCGCCAAGTACCGCGGTGAGTTCGAGGAGCGCCTCAAGGCCGTGCTCAAAGAGATCACGGAATCCGAGGGCCAGGTCATCACCTTCATCGATGAGCTGCACACCCTGATGGGCGCGGGCGGCGGTGAGGGCTCCGTCGCTGCCGCGAACATGCTCAAGCCGATGCTGGCGCGCGGCGAGCTGCGTCTGATCGGCGCGACCACGCTCAACGAGTACCGCGAATACATCGAGAAGGATGCCGCGCTCGAGCGCCGCTTCCAGCAGGTCTATGTGGGCGAGCCGAGCGTCGAAGACACGGTCGCGATCCTGCGCGGGCTCAAGGAGCGCTACGAGGCCCACCACAAGGTGACGATCGCCGACAGCGCGCTGGTGGCCGCGGCATCCCTCAGCAATCGGTACATCACGGCCCGCCAGCTGCCCGACAAGGCGATCGACCTGATCGACGAGGCGGCGTCCCGGCTCAAGATGGAGATCGACTCGAGCCCCGTCGAGATCGACGAGCTCAAGCGCGCCGTCGACCGGCTGCGCATCGAAGAGCTCGCGCTCAAGAAGGAGAAGGACCAGGCCTCGAAGGTGCGGCTCGAGAAGCTGCGCGCCGACATGCACGCCAAGGAGGCGCAGCTCGATGAGCTGCAGACCCGGTGGCAGGCCGAGAAGGCCGGGCTGCACAGCGTCGGCGACCTGAAGAGCAAGCTCAACGACGCGCGGATCGACCTCGACCGGGCGATGCGCGAGCAGCGCTACCAGGACGCGTCGAAGCTCAACTACGAGGTGATCCCCGGCATCGAGAAGCAGCTCGCGACTGCCGAGGCCGTCGAGCAGCAGGGTCCGCGCATGGTCAACGACCAGGTGACCGATGAAGACATCGCGGCCGTCGTCGCGGCGTGGACCGGCATTCCGGTCGCCAAGCTGCGTCAGGGCGAGACCGAGAAGCTGCTGCATCTCGAGAGCGAGCTCGGCAAGCGGCTCATCGGGCAGAAGGCCGCCGTGCGCGCGGTCAGCGAGGCGGTTCGTCGCACCCGGGCCGGCATCTCGGACCCCGACCGGCCGACCGGATCGTTCCTCTTCCTCGGGCCGACCGGTGTCGGCAAGACCGAGCTGGCCAAAGCGCTCGCGGCCTACCTGTTCGACGACGAGAAGGCGCTGGTGCGCATCGACATGAGCGAGTACGGCGAGAAGTTCTCGGTCTCGCGCCTGGTGGGAGCTCCTCCCGGCTACGTCGGGTACGAACAGGGCGGGCAGCTGACCGAGGCGGTGCGCCGCCGACCCTATTCGGTGATCCTGCTCGATGAGGTCGAGAAGGCGCACCCTGAGGTGTTCGACGTGCTGCTGCAGGTGCTCGATGATGGGCGTCTCACCGATGGGCAGGGGCGCACGGTCGACTTCCGGAACACCATCCTGGTGCTGACCAGCAATCTGGGCAGCCAGTTCCTGGTCGACCAGAACCTCGATTGGGAGCAGAAGACGCACGCAGTCAACGACCTGGTGCGCCAGGCGTTCAAGCCGGAGTTCGTGAACCGTCTCGACGACATCGTGATCTTCTCGCCGCTCAGCGAAGAGGATCTCGGACAGATCGTGTCGCTCTACATCGACCGGCTCGAGAAGCGACTGGGCGAGCGGCGGCTGCAGCTGGCGGTCACGCCGGATGCACGAGCCTGGCTCGCGGAGCGCGGGTACGACCCGATCTACGGGGCGCGTCCCTTGCGGCGCCTCATGCAGCACGAGATCGACGACAAGCTGGCGCGCGCGCTGCTGGCCGGCGAGGTCCAGGACGGCGACACCGTGATGGTCGACCTGAAGGGCGACGAGCTCAGGGTGGCGCGGTTCGCCGCCGACGACTTCACGCCGCCGGTGTCGACCGGAGGCGTGCCTGACGAGGGCGCCGCCGAGAGCGAGACCGCCTAGCCTGCGGCATCCTTCTTCACGTCGTCGCGGGCGAGCAGTTCGTCTTTGACCTTCTTGCGCAGCACCTTGCCGATCAGTGACTTCGGCAGCTCGTCGACGACGTAGATGTGCTTGGGCACCTTGTAGGCGGCGAGATTCTCACGGGCGTAGGCGCGCAGGGCTGTCGGGTCGACGGCCTGGCCCTCCTGGGGAACGACGGCGGCGACGACGTGCTCTCCGTCGCGGTCATTCGGGATGCCGACGACCGCGATGTCGGCCACTCCGCTGAAGCCGCGCAACGCATCTTCGACCTCGGTCGGCGACACGTTGAAGCCGCCCGTGATCACGAGCTCCTTCATCCGGTCGACGATGGTGATGAAGCCGTCGTCGTCGATGGTCGCGATATCGCCGGTGCGGTACCAGCCGTCGACGAAGGCCTCGGCCGTGGCATCCGGCTTCTTCCAGTAGCCGCTCATCACCTGCGGGCCCTGGGCGAGCAGCTCGCCGCGCTCGCCGACGCCGACCGTCTTGGTCGGGTCGCCCGGGTCCACGAGTTTGATGTCAGTGCCCGGCAGCGGCAGGCCGATCGTGCCCTGCTTGCGGTTGTGCGCCACCGGGTTCGCGGCCAGCACCGGGCTGCACTCACTGAGCCCGTAGCCCTCGACCAGGTAGCCCTTGGTCAGCTTCTCCCACGGGGTGATGACCGACTGCGAGAGCGGCATCGCACCCGAGATCGCGATCTCGATGCCCTCGAGAGAGACGCCCTTCTCCTTCGCGGCCGCGGTGAGTCGCTCGTAGATCGGCGGAACGGCCGGGAGGAAGGTCGGCGGCCGCTTCTTGATCACCGGCAGCACCAGCTCCGGATCGAAGCGCGGGAAGAGCACGAGCCGAGCGCCCATGCTCATCGTGAAGGTCAGGCAGAGGGTCAGACCGTAGGCGTGGAACAGCGGCAGCACGGCGTGCACGCTCGCGGTGCCGCGCGGGATGGTCGGCACCCAGGCGCGGGCCTGCGCGGCGTTCACGCCCAGGTTGAGGTGGGTGAGGGTTGCGCCCTTGGGGCTGCCGGTCGTGCCGCTGGTGTACTGGATCACGGCCACATCCGCCAGCCCCGGCCCCGCCACGGAGGGCTTGATGCCCTCGTCGGCGAGCAGCTCCTCCCACGGCACCGTGTCGGAGACCTTCCTCGTGAGCTCGCCCCGCTGCTTGCGAGCTGCCGGGATCGGCAGCCGCAGCAGGAATCGCAGCCGGGCGGGCATCGCGCGCGTCATGTCGACGGAGACGATGTGGTCGAGTTTCACATCATCCGGGAACGCCTGCAGCGTCGGCACGACCTTGTCCCAAACGATCGCGAACCTCGCCCCGTGCTCTTCGAACTGATGACGCATCTCGCGCGCCGTGTAGAGCGGGTTGTGCTCGATGACGATCGCGCCGAGCCGCAGGATCGCATAGAACGCGACCACGTGCTGCGGGCAGTTGGGCATGATGAGTGCGACGAGGTCGCCTTTGCGCAGGCCCAGCCGGCGCAATCCCTCGGCAGCCCGGTCGATCTGCTCGCCGAGTTCGAGGTAGCGGGTCTCGCGGCCGAAGAACTCGAGCGCGACGTGGTCGCCGAACTCGCCGACGCTCGACGCGATCAGGTCGCTGAGCGATCCGGTCGGCAGCTCGATGTCATCCGGCACGTTCTCGGCATAGGACTTGATCCAGGGGCGCGGCGCTGCGGCTTCGGTCACAGGGTCAGCCTAGGTCGCAGCAATGCCGGTGGGGTTGTCGTATGGCCCATCCCTCGTTCGTTGAGAGGATGAATGCGGCCGCACCGGCCGCGCACGAGGAGGAGAAATGAGCGAATACCTGATCGCCTTCAACGATGAGTGGGTCGGCGAGCACACCCTCGAGGAGCTGCAGGCGAAGTCGCGGGTGCTGCGGCCGTTGATCGAGGACATGAAGGCGCGAGGAGTCCTGATCTTCACCGGTGGTCTTGCGCTCGACGCGCCCGTCTACAGCGTCGACGCGTCGACCGGCACGCCCGTCTTCACCGACGGCCCGTACGTCGAGTCGAAGGAGCACCTCGGCGGCATCGCGGTCATCGACGTCGAGACCGAGGAGGAGGCGCGCATGTGGGCCGGCAAGATCGCAGCGGCCTGCGGCTGGCCGCAGGAGGTGCGTCCCTTCATGCCGCACTCCGAGCGACCCGAGGCGCCCGACGGCCGCGGGCGGTAGCGATTAGCGGCCGAGTTCTTCGCGGATGACCGAGACGAAGTTGTCGACGTCGTCTTCCGTCGTGTCGAATGCGCACATCCAGCGCACCTGGCCGAGGGCGCGATCCCAGTCGTAGAAGCGCACGCGCTCGCGGATGCGGTCGGCCGCGTCGTTGGCCAGGATGCCGAACACGGCGTTGGCCTGAGTCGCCTGCGAGAACGACAATCCGGTGATCGACCCGTCCGCCATGCCCGCCTCCAGGCCGGAGCGCAGGCGGGCGGCCATCGCATTGGCGTGCGCGGCCGAGCGCAGCCCGAGCCCGCCCTCGAACAGGGCGAGCAGCTGGGCGCTCATGAAGCGCATCTTTGAGGCCAGCTGCATGCTGGTCTTGCGCAGGAACACCAGCCCCTCGACGCGGCTCGGGTCGATCACGACGATCGCCTCGGCACCGAGCAGGCCGTTCTTGGTGCCCCCGAAGCTCAAGATGTCGACCCCGGCATCAGCGGTGAACGCCCGGAACGGAAGCCCCAGGGCCGCGGCGGCGTTCCAGATGCGCGCGCCGTCCATGTGGAGCGCCATGCCGTGCTCGTGCGCCCAGTCGGCGATCGCCTTCACCTCGGCGGGTGTGTAGAGCGTGCCGAGCTCGGTCGTCTGCGTGATGCTCACCGCAAGAGGCTGCGCGCGGTGCTCGTCGCCCCACCCCCACGCCTCGGTGGCGATGAGCTCGGGGGTGAGTTTGCCGTCGGGCGTCCGCACTGTGTAGAGCTTCAGCCCGGTCATCTTCTCGGGTGCGCCGCCCTCATCCGTGTGGATGTGGGCGGTGCTGGTCGCGACGACCGCGCCCCAGCGGGGCAGCAGGCTGGTAAGGGCGACCACGTTCGCACCCGTGCCGTTGAACACCGGGAAGACCTCGGCCTGGTCGCCGAATTCGACGCCCATCACCTCATGCAGGCGCTCGGAGTAGAGATCTTCGCCGTAGCTGATCTGGTGGCCGCCGTTGGCGTCGGCCAACGCCGTGAGCACCTCGGGGTGCACCCCGGCGTAGTTGTCCGATGCGAAGCCGCGGGAGTTGTGGTCGTGCAGAGAGGTCACGGAGTCAGTCTCTCAGGCGGCGCCGGCTGCCGTGATCCCGCGGGTGCTCTCGATCACGTCGCCCATCTTCTTCGAGAGGGCCTCGTAGAACATCGAGAGCGGGAACTCGTCATCCAGCACCGCATCGGTGTACCCCTTCGGCGCGCCCGCGAGAATCTCGCCGGGCAGCCCGCGCGCCCACACCGACGCCGGATTCGGCGTCAACGTGGCGCGGACCAACTCGTACGCCGCGAGCCAGTGCGCGGTCTTGGGCCGGTCGATGCTCTTCCAGTACAGCTCGTTGATCTCATCGGACAGGTCGATGACGACCGCGGGCAACGCGTCCCAGTCGAGGGTGAGCTGGGTGTCGGTCCAGTGCAGCACGTCGTGCTGGTGCAGCCAGGCGAACAGCAGCTGACCGCCCGCGCCGTCGTAGTTGCGAACGCGGTCGCCGGTGAGCGGAAAGCGGAAGATGCGGTCGAACACGATCGCGTGCAGCACCTGCTCGGCACGGGCCCGGGTCTCGGGGTCGGCACCCTCGTCGGCGGCGAGCTTCACGCACTCGCGGAAGGCGGTGAGGTCGCAGCGCAGCTCTTCGAGCGAGTACAGGAAGTACGGCATCCGTTGCTTGATCATGAACGGGTCGAAGGGCAGGTCGCCGCGCATGTGGCTGCGGTCGTGGATGAGGTCCCACATCACGAAGGTCTCTTCGGCGATGCGCTGCCCGTCTTGGCCAGGGGCGAGCAGCGCCAGATCGACCGGCGTCAGATCGAGCTGGGTGATCTCGGCAGCGGCTTTCACCACGCGGCGGAAGCGCGCGGCCTCGCGGTCTTCGAAGAGCGCGCCCCAGGTGAAGGCCGGGATCGTGCGCATCGCGACGGTCTCGGGGAACAGCACGGCCGAGTTGGTGTCGTAACCCGGGGTGAAGTCGATGAGTCGGAGCGAGACGAAGAGCTTGTTCGTGTACCGCTCCTCGACTCCGGCGATCAGCTCGGGCCAGATGACCTCGACCAGCAGTGCCTCGACGTGCCGGTCGGGCGAGCCGTTCTGCGTGTACATCGGGAAGACCACGAGGTGGCGCAGGCCGTCGACCCGGTGCTCCTGCGGCTGGAATGCCTGGAGCGCGTCGAGGAAGTCGGGGATGCCGAAACCGTCCGCCGCCCAGCGGTCGAAGTCGCCCGTCAAGGCGGCGAGGTATTCCGCGTCGTGCGGGAAGGCCGGGGCCAGCGCCCGGATATCGGCGACGAGCCGCGCGACCAGCGCAGAGGCCTCGGCGTGCGCGGCGGCATCCGGGATGCTGCCGTCCTTCGCCTGGAGTTCGGCCAGCGCGATCGCGGCGGACTTGAGGTCGAGCCAGGCGGCGCTGGTCTCGGCGGCGGAGGCGTCCTCGACGACCTCGGGTTCTCCGACGATGGATTTCGTGCGAACGGGCGTGATCGATGGCATGGCGCGCCTCCTTTCCTGCCTTCGAGCCTACGGAGGGGCCCGAGGCGAAGCACGGCGAATCACGCAGGAAAGCAGCGTGAATGGGCCGTCGCCGCACGGTTCTCCGGTCGGGACCGGTCGATGCGCCGAGAATCGCGTGCGCCCGGCTAGAGGCCGTGTGCCGCCAGCCACGCGCGCAGATCCGAGGTGAACTGCTCGGCGCGCTCGACGCTCGGCAGGTGCGCCGAGTCGGGGAAGCGCAGTCCCTCGGCCTGAGGCACTCCGGCCATCAGCAACTCGTAGCCCAGCTTCGACTCGGTGACGTCCAGGTCGCCGACGACCACCAGCGCGGGAACCGTGATCTCGTGCAGGCGGCTGATGGCCGGGGGGTCGAGGGGCTGGTCGAGTCCGGCGAAGTCCCAGTGCGCGGCTCCCACGTTGAGCTCGATGGCGCGCTGGAGGAACTCGGGGTCGACGTCGTCGATGTCGCGGCTCGGCCCGAGGTCCCAGAACGCGACCTCGGTGCGCACGACCGCGTCGATGTCTTCCCGTTCGCTCGCGGCCTTCATGTCGGCGAGCATCTCCAGCTCGCGGTCGGTGGCGCCGTCCTCCTCCTGACCGCCCGGGGTCGAGCCGATCGTCACCAGCCCGGTGACGCGGTCGGGAGCATCGAGCGCGGCATCCAGTGCGATGCGCCCGCCGCGCGAGCAGCCGACCAGGCAGGCGGTGCCGGCCCCGGCGGCATCGAGCACGGCGATCAGGTCGTTCCGGTCGGCGAACTCGACGTCGTCGCCGCGGGATTCGCCGTAGCCGCGGGTGTCGTAACGGATCACGTAGTGGTCGCGGGCGAGGTCGTCGAACTGCGGGTCCCACATGGCTCGGGTGGCGACCCCCGCGTGCACGAACACGATGGCGGGCGCACTGGGCGTTCCCGCGACGTCGTAGCTGAGTCGTGCTCCCGGTACCTCAACAATGGGCACGGTTCCACGCTAGTCCAGTCCCGGGCCGGCAGCGCCTAGCCTGAGGACATGGTGGGCGTGCTGATCGGCTTCGCGATCATCGCCGCCGTCATCGCGGTCGGCTATCTCATCGGGCGGCTCGACCTGCTCGGCGAGCACGCGCAGCACGTCATGAGCCGCCTCGCCTTCTTCGTTCTGTCGCCTGCGCTGCTCTTCACCGTGCTGGGCGAAGCAGATGTGTCGCACCTGTTCTCGTCGCTCCTGCCCATTTCAGCGATCGCGGCCATCGCCAACATCTCGGTCTTCCTCGCGGTCTCGTTGCTGATCTGGCGCCGCCCGCTGCCCGACGCGACGATCGGCGCGCTGGCGTCAGGCTACGTCAACGCGAACAACATCGGGCTGCCGGTCTCGGTCTACGTGCTGGGTGACGCCTCGAGCTCGGCGCCCGTCATCCTACTGCAGCTGATCGTGCTCGCGCCGATCGCGCTGACCGTGCTCGACGTGTCGACCAGTGGGCGCGTCTCGATCGGGCGGATTCTGCTGCAACCGGTGCGCAATCCGCTCATCATCGGATCGCTGCTCGGGGTGATCGTCGCCGTCACGCACCTGCAGATCCCCGCGCCGGTGCTCGCGCCGTTCCAGCTGGTGGGAGGTGCTGCGGTGCCGGTGATCCTGCTCAGCTTCGGCATGTCGCTGCACGGCAGCCGAGCACTCGCGCCGGGCACCGACCGCCGCGACGTGCTGCTGGCGAGTTCGCTGAAACTGGCCGCGATGCCGGTCGTCGCGTGGGTGCTCGGCCAGTTCGTCTGGCACCTGCACGGCCACCGGCTGTTCGTGGTGGTGGTGCTCGCCGCGCTGCCGACCGCGCAGAACGTCTTCAACTACGCCCAGCGCTACGGGGTCGCGACCGTGCTGGCGCGCGACACGGTGCTGATCACCACCGCCCTCTCGATCGTGGTGCTCGTGATCGTGGCGGCCCTTCTCGCTTGAGCCTCGTGCCGCGGTCTCGCGCCTAGGCTGCAAGCGTGATCAAGTACCTCGGCTCGAAGCGCACCCTGGTGCCCGCGCTGGGGGCGATGGCCACGGCCGTCGAGGCGAGCACGGCCGTCGATCTCTTCACGGGCACGACCCGCGTCGCCCAGGAGTTCAAGCGCCGCGGTCTGGCCGTCACGGCGAGCGACCTCGCGACCTACAGCGAGGTGCTGAGCGACTGCTACATCGCGACGGATGCCGCGGCGGTCGACCTCGAGGAGGTGCGCGAGGTGCTCGCGCTCCTGTCGGCACTGCCCGGCAGGCCCGGCTACGTCACCCGCACGTTCTGCGAGGAGTCGCGGTTCTTCCAGCCCAAGAACGGGGCGCGGATCGACGCGATCCGCGACGTGCTCGAGTCGGACTTCCGAGACTCGTCGCTGTTCCCGATCCTGCTCACCAGCCTGATGCTGGCGGCCGATCGGGTGGACTCCACCGCCGGTCTGCAGATGGCCTACCTCAAGGAGTGGGCGCCCCGGGCTCACCGCGACCTCGAGCTGCGCGTGCCGGAGTTGCTGCCCGGCACCGGCCTGACCGTGCGCGGCGACGCGCGGGAGGTGATCGGGGCGCTGCCGCCGACCGAGCTGATGTACCTGGATCCGCCGTACAACCAGCACCGCTACTTCACCAACTACCACGTCTGGGAGACCCTGGTGCGCTGGGACCGCCCCGAGCCCTACGGCATCGCCCGCAAGCGGATCGACAGCCGCGACGACGCGATGAAGAGCGTGTTCAACCGCAAGCGGCAGATGCCTGCGGCGTTCGCCGACCTGCTCGGTGCCGCTCGCGCCGAGACCGTGATCGTGTCGTACAACGACGAGTCGTGGATCACGCCCGAGCAGATGATGCGCGCTCTGCGCGACGGCGGGCACCACGAGGTGCGATTGCTCGCCTTCGATGCCAAGCGCTACGTCGGGGCTCAGATCGGCATCCACAATCCGGCCGGTGCGAAGGTCGGCACGGTGTCGCACCTGCGCAACGTCGAGTACGTGTTCGTCGCGGGCGACCGCGATCGAGTGGAGGCGGCGGCAGCGGCGGCGACCCGGCAACGGGCTCCGCTCTCGGTCTGAAACTCGGCGGGCGAGCGCAGTGAGCCGTTCGGGGGAGGGAGTCAGAAGATCATCGGCCGGTCGTCGTCATCGATCTCGAGGTCGAGGTCGACGGTGACCGGCACGTGGTCGCTCGGGGCATCGCCCTTGCGCTCGTTGCGATGGATGGCCGCGCCGGTCACGCGGTCGGCGAACGAGTGGTTGCCGAGCACGAAGTCGATGCGCATCCCCTCGTTGCGCGGGAAGCGCAGCTGCTTGTAGTCCCAGAAGGTGAAGCCCTCGGGAACCAGCGGTCGCACCACATCCGAGAGCCCGATGGCTTCGAGCGCGGCGAAGGCCTCGCGCTCGGGCGGCGAGATGTGCGTCGAGACTCCGGGCACGAAGGTCGGGTCGCCGACATCCGAGTCGAGCGGCGCGATGTTGAAATCACCGGTCAGGGCGATCGGGCTGTCAGGATGCGCCGCCATCCAGTGACGGGTGGCGTCGGTCAGCGCGCCCAACCAGTCCAGTTTGTAGTCGAAGTGCGGATCGCCGAGCGCCCGCCCGTTCGGAACGTACAGGCTCCAGACCCGCACCCCGTTGACGGTCGCGGCGATGGCCCGGGCCTCGAGCGGCAGGTCGGGGCCCTCCTCGCCCTTGAGGAAGCCGGGCATGCCGTCGAAGCCGACCTGCACGTCGTCCATCGGAGAGCGGCTCGCGATCGCGACCCCGTTCCACTGGTTGAGTCCGTGCAGCTGCACCTCGTAGCCGGCCTCGCCGAATAGGTCCATCGGGAACTGCGCCTCTGTGCACTTGATCTCTTGCATGGCGAGCACGTCGACCTCTTCGCGGCCCAGCCAATCGACCACCCGACCGACCCGGCTGCGGACGGAATTGACGTTCCAGGTGGCGATGCGCATGGCATCCAAACTACTGCGACCCCCTGGCAGGGCCGGCCGTCTGCGAGCCACCGGGGCCCGGGGCCTCCCCCGAACGGGAGACTGTCGAGAGCCCGCGGTGCTCCGTAACCTGGGATGCGGTGACCCCCGACACTGGAGTACCGGACCGCATCCCCCGGCTGTCTCGTCGAGCGATCGTGCTCGGCGCCGTCGGCGTGCTCGCCGCGGGTGCGGCCGTCGCCGTGATCGGATTCTTCGGCGCGCCCGCTGCGGCGCCGACCTTGGCGCCCGAGGCGGTCAACACCCAGAGCGGCCAGCTCGGCACCCTGCCACTGCACGATGAGAAGCCGATGCGGGCCATCGGCAAGGGCGTCGCGGGCCCCTAGTCTGTTCACTGTGACGGACGCGCGCAGTCGGCTCATCGACCACATCACAAGCGAAGCCGTGTTCCACGGGGACTTCACCCTGACCAGCGGCAAGAAGGCCACGTACTACATCGACCTGCGCAAGGTGAGTCTCGACCACCGCGTCGCGCCCCTGATCGGGCAGGTCATGACCGACATCATCGACGGCATTCCCGAGGTGGATGCCGTGGGCGGCCTGACCATGGGCGCCGACCCGATCGCCGCCGCGGTGCTGCACCAGGGCGCCGCGCGCGGTCGCAGCTATGACGCCTTCGTCGTGCGCAAGGAGCCCAAGGATCACGGCCGCGGCAAGCAGGTCGAAGGCCCGGATCTCGCGGGCAAGCGCGTCGTCGTGCTCGAAGACACCTCGACCACGGGCGGTTCGCCGCTGAAGGCGGCCGAGGCGCTCGAGAAGGTCGGAGCCGTCGTCGTCGGCGTCGCCGTCGTCGTCGACCGCGGCACCGGCGCGCAGCAGGTCATCGAAGCCGCCGGGTATCCCTACTTCGCGGCGATCGGACTGGCCGACCTGGGCTTGGCTCCGCAGTGAGCGGAGGATTCGACTGGGGTCTCCGCCCCGGCGGCGCCGCCGACGAGCCGGAACCGGAGCCGGAGCCTGAGGCGCCCGCACCGGAACTGCTCGCGCCCCCGCCGCCCGCCCCGTGGGAGTCGGGCGCGACGCAGTTGATGCCGCAGCCCGACCTGAACGCGTTCGGCGCGGGCCTGTTCCCCGCCGATGCCCCGGCTCCCGTCACCGACGTGCTGGGGGCCGACCCGAACCCCTCCGGGCAGCCGGATTCGGCCCTGGACGCGCTGTTCGACGAGACCCGGTTCCGCGAGTATGAGACCGGCGTCCTGGATTCGACCGAGCGCCCGTTCGCCGCCCGCGCGGCGCAGGTGGAGCCGGGATCCCCGGAAGAGCCGACCGAGCGCACCGGAATCTCCCGGTCCCAGAAGATCCTGCTCGCGGTCGCAGGCGGGCTGGTCGCCGTGCTGGCGCTCGTCGCCCTGTTCTTCGTCGGAACCCGCCTGCCGGCCCTGTTCGCGCAGAAGGCCCCCGTCGTGCTCTCGAGCCCGTCGGCGTCTCCCACGCCCACCTCGACGGCCAAGCCGGTCGGACCGGTCGCGAACGGCGCTCATCCGTGGAACGCCCTGCTCGGCGGCGAGTGCCTCGACCCGTACACCAACCCGTGGGCCGAGACCTTCACCGTCGTCGACTGCGCGACGCCGCATCCGGCCCAGATGGTGTTCCGCGGCACGTTTGACACGAAGACCGACCCGGCGTTCCCCGGGGTTGAGAAGCTGCAGGCCCAGATCTCTTTGCTCTGCGCCGCGCCGGGGGTGATCAACCTGGCTGCCGCGGGCGCCTACAACGATATTCAGCTTCAGGGCAGCTACGCGGTCAACGAAGACGAGTGGGCGGCGGATGAGCACGACTACTTCTGCTTCGTGAGTCGCAGTTCGAAGCAGCCGTTGACCGGCAGTGTCGCGGTGGCGCCGGTGGCGCCGGTGGCGCCGGCCACTCCGGCGCCGTAGCCGCTGCGCCGTAACGGCTACGACCTAGCCGCTACGCGGGCCCCTCGGCGAACTCGGTCTCAGCGGGCGTGTCATCCACCAGCTCGTGGACGCCGTTCAGCACCTCATCGGGTCGGAACGGATAGCGCTCGATCTCGGCCTGGTCGCTGATGCCGGTCAGCACCAGCACGGTGTGCAGACCCGCTTCGATGCCGGCGACGATGTCGGTGTCCATTCGATCGCCGATCATCGCGGTGTTCTCGCTGTGGGCGCCGATCTTGTTCATCGCCGAGCGGAACATCATCGGGTTCGGCTTGCCCACCACATACGGCTCCTTGCCGGTGGCCTTCGTGATCAGGGCCGAGATCGCTCCGGTGGCCGGCAGCACGCCGTCGGCGCTCGGGCCGGTGGCGTCGGGGTTGGTGGCGATGAAGCGCGCGCCGTCGTTGATGAACCGGATCGCCTTGGTGATCGCCTCGAACGAGTAGTTGCGCGTCTCGCCGACGACGACGTAGTCGGGCTCGACCTCGGTGAGGATGAAGCCGACCTCGTGCAGCGCATTGGTGAGCCCGGATTCCCCGATCACGAAGGCGGTGCCACCGGGGATCTGCGATGCGCAGAAGTCGGCGGTGGCCAGTGCGCTGGTCCAGATCGCCTTCTCGGGCACGTCGAGCCCCGACGCGCGCAGCCGGGCCGCCAGGTCGCGCGGCGTGAAGATCGAGTTGTTGGTGAGCACGAGGAAGGGCGTGGCGGCGTTGCTCCACTGCCGGATGAGGTCCTGCGCACCGGGGAGCGCTGTGCTCTCGTGCACGAGCACGCCGTCCATGTCGGTCAGCCAGCACTCGATGTCGCCTCGAGTGCGCACGGGGCCGCGATCGCTCATGGATTCAGGATATCGACGCACCCGGCGGCCGCCCTCGCCGCCGGAGGGCCCGGGTGGCGAGAATCCGTTGGATGCCGAGGGTCATGGCGCCGCCGACGACGATCGCCGCCAGGTTGATGCCCAGCTGACTGGCCGCTCCGGCCGCCTGGTCCGGGACCCCGTAGGCGATCGCCAGCCCGGCATTCGCCGCAGCGGGGATCGTCGTGACCGAGATGAGCACGCCGACCAGCGCGCCCGACTTGGCCGTCGAGAGCGACAGCATCCCGGCCACGCCGGCGAGCGTCGCCACGACCCACGAGATCGCGTCGGGCCGCCAGATGAACGAGGTGAGCGGGCGGGCAGCCAGCAGCTGCTCGCGGTCGGCCAGCCCCGTCGCGGCCAGAACCCACGAGAACAGGATCGTCACGGCCAGCGCGACCGCGAAGCCGACCAGCAGGGTCAGCAGGGCGCGGCCGATCATGCGGGGTCTGCCGCGGATGATGCCCACGCACAGCGCCGCGAGCGGCCCGAACTCCGGACCGACCACCATCGCGCCGACGATCAGGATGGGCTGATCGAGCAGGACGCCGAGGGCTGCGATCATCGCGGCGACCGAGATGAAGACCAAGAAGGTGGGCGAGAGGTGGGTCTCTTCGCCGGAGCGCTGCTCCAGCTGCTCCCAGACCACCGACTCCGATCCGTCGCCCGGAACGAGCAGTTCGGCGCGATCGGCCGCGGCCGAGAGCGTCACCGCCACCTCGTCGAGCGCGATGGCGCCGCGCTCGGCGAGTCCGGTCTTCTCGAGCCGCTCGACCAGGGCGCTTGCCGACTCCCGCACCACATCGCAGATGATCACGTCGCCGGCCGGCGAGACGGCCGCGCCGCGGTGCACGACCAGGTTGGCCGTGCCGGGGTCGTTCTGCACCTGGCGCACGATGCCATCGGTAAGGTCGGGCGGCGAGATCAGGCGGAGGTGCATCATGGAGCGGCTCCTGGGTCGAGCGAGGCGACGAGCGCATCAGGCAGGCGACGGCGCATGATCTGCACCGCATCCGGGCTCTCGTCGACGAGCAGAAAGCGGCGGCCGAGCGCCTGGGCGACCGCGCCCGTCGTGCCCGAGCCGGCGAAGAAGTCGAGCACCAGGTCGCCGGGCGCGCTCGAGGCCTGCACAATGCGGCGCAGCACGCCCTCGGGCTTCTGCGTCGCGTAGCCGGTGCGTTCGCTGCCGTTGGTGCTCACGATGGTGTGCCACCAGACGTCGGTGGGGAGCTTGCCTCGGGCGACCTTCTCGGGGGTCACGAGACCCGGCGCCATGTACGGCTCGCGGTCGACCGCCTCCGAGTCGAAGTAATACGTCGCTGGATTCTTCACGTAGACCAGGATCGTGTCGTGCTTGGCGGGCCAGCGCTTCGTGCTCTTCGCGCCGTAGTCGTAGGCCCAGATCAGCTCGTTCAGAAAGCAGTCGCGGCCGAAGAGCGCGTCGAGGGCGACCTTCGCGTAGTGCGCTTCGCGGTAGTCGAGGTGCAGATAGAGCGTGCCGCGATCGTCGAGCAGGCGCCAGGCTTCGCGCAGTCGTGGCTCGAGAAAGCCCCAGTAGTCGTCGAAGCGGTCGTCGTAGCGCGAGAGCGCGCCCTTGACCGTCTCGTAGCTCGCGCCCTGGAAGCCCTGCCGAGTGCCGGCCCCGGTCCCGGGACTCGTGCGGGTGGTGGTGATTGCCTGCCTGCGCTGCGTGCGGCCGGTGTTGAACGGCGGGTCGAGGTAGATCAGGCGCGCACATCCGTCGGGCAGCAGCGCGGTCGCGGTCAGGTTGTCGCCGTGGATGATGGTGCCGGCGTCGTCGGGGCTCCAGTCGAACGGCATGGGGCGAGGTTAACAGCGTCCGACGGCGCTCACCTGCGCATCACAGGAGAAGGACCGCTGACACGACCCCCCACGCCACCGCCGAGCGGGTCACCACACGGAGGATGGCCGCCGCGCGCGAGCCGCCCATGCCACGCCAGACCAGCACCGCCGCGCTCACGAACAGCGCCAGCACCACGACCGTCATCACCCGCACCCACGCTGCAGGGCCGGTCATGCCTGCGACGACCGGCGCGATCTCGTACCAGGCGATGAGGCCCCACGGCACGATCCCGACCGCGGCTCCGAAGCTCGCGGGCAGCATCCTGGGCCTCGTGGTGCGCCCCTGCTGCACGACCGCGAACAGCACGGCCGCAGAGGTGAGGGCATAGATCGCGACCAGCGCGGCGAGCTCGCGGATGCCGTTCAGCTCGGCGATCAGGAACACGGTGATCGAGGAGCTGAGCGAGCTCTCGATCCACCGAGCACGCCGGTCGACGGCGGTGCTCGTCAGGAAGGCAAGGGCGCCGAGCGCGACCGGCACGATGGCCCCGACCGCGACGTTCACGGTCGTCACGGTGAAGCTCGCCGATCCGGCGGTGGTGATCACCGGCAGCAGCAGCGACGTGCCGTGCGTCAGCAGCACGACGACGAGGGCGACGGCTTGCACGAGCAGCACCAGGCCCGCGGCGATGCGCAGGCGTGTCGAGGTGCCGGGTTGCGAGGTGGTGACGTTCACGATTCAGAGGGTGACATTGCGGCGCGGGTCGTCGCTCGCGGGATTGCTCACACTGCTCCTCGGCCTCGAATCGCGCTCAGTCTACGACCGGCGTCGAACGTGGCGGAGGCGCCAACGACGCGTTGCGGCCGATCACTACCCTGGGAGCTGTGGTGGATGCGATCGACGACACGACCGACCCCGAACCCACCCTCGCGGTCGGCGTCGGCCCGTGGCCTGGCGGACCGGATTCCTGGCCGGCCGACCCGCGCTACGACCGCGAGCTGCTCGCCAACGGCGACGCGCGCAATGTCGTCGACCGGTTCCGCTACTGGACGGTCGAGGCCATCGTCGCCGAGCTCGACACGCACCGGCACGGCTTCTCGGTCGCCATCGAGAACTGGCAGCACGACATGAACATCGGGTCGATCGTGCGCACGGCGAACGCTTTCCTCGCCGAGACGGTGCACATCGTCGGGCGCAAGCGCTGGAACAAGCGCGGCGCCATGGTCACCGACCGCTACCAGCACATCGTGCATCACGACTCGATCGAAGATCTCGTGACCTTCGCGCGCCGAACCGATCGTCCGATCGTCGCGGTCGACAACGTGCCGGGGTCGGTCGAGGTGGGGGCATTCGGGTTCCCGGAGCGCTGCATCCTGCTGTTCGGGCAGGAGGGGCCGGGGCTGACCCCCGAAGCGCTGGATGCCGCGGATGCCGTGGTCGAGATCCGGCAGTTCGGCTCGACCCGGTCGCTCAACGCGGGCGCCGCCGCGGCGATCGTGATGCACCAGTGGATCCAGGAGTGGGGTTCGGTGGATCGGTAGCCGGCGGCGACCTGTCCGATACCATGGGGTGTAATCCCGTCGAATCCCCAGGGAGTCAGCCATGCCCGCGATCGTTCTCATCGGCGCCCAGTGGGGCGACGAAGGCAAGGGCAAGGCGACCGACCTGCTCGGCAGCCGCGTCGACTACGTGGTCAAGTTCAACGGCGGCAACAACGCCGGGCACACCGTGGTGATCGGCGACGAGAAGTACGCGCTGCACCTGCTGCCCAGCGGCATCCTGACGCCGGGCGTGACGCCGGTGATCGCCAACGGCGTCGTCATCGACATCGACGTGCTCTTCGAGGAGCTCGATGGCTTGATCGCCCGCGGTGTCGACGTGACGAAGCTGCTGGTCAGCGCCAACGCCCACGTGATCACGCAGTACCACCGCACCCTCGACAAGGTGACCGAGCGCTTTCTCGGCAGCAGGCAGATCGGCACGACCGGGCGCGGCATCGGACCGGCGTACGCCGACAAGATCAACCGGGTGGGCATCCGCATCCAGGATCTGTTCGACGCGAACATCCTGCGGCAGAAGGTCGAGGGAGCCCTTGACCAGAAGAACCACCTGCTGGTGAAGGTCTACAACCGCCGCGCGATCTCGGTCGACGAGGTGGTCAGCGAGCTGCTGAGCTACGCCGACCGGCTGGCCCCGATGGTCGCCGACACCGGTCTGATGCTCAACCAGGCGCTCGACGCGGGCAAGACCGTGCTCTTCGAGGGCGGCCAGGCCACCATGCTGGACGTCGACCACGGCACGTACCCCTTCGTCACGTCGTCGAACGCCACCAGCGGCGGCGCCGCGACCGGCTCGGGCGTCGCGCCCAACCGCTTCGACCGCGTCATCGGGATCGCGAAGGCGTACACGACGCGCGTCGGGTCCGGCCCGTTCCCGACCGAGTTGTTCGACGAGTCGGGCGAGTTCTTGCGCGCCAACGGATTCGAGTTCGGCACCACGACCGGCCGCCCGCGCCGCTGCGGCTGGTACGACGCTCCGATCGCCCGGTATGCGGCGCGCATCAACGGGATCACCGACTTCGTGCTCACCAAGCTCGACGTGCTGACCGGGCTCGAAGCGATTCCGGTCTGCGTGGCCTACGACGTGCACGGGGTGCGGGTCGATGAGGTGCCGGTGAACCAGAGCGACTTCCACCACGCGGTGCCGATCTACGAGCAGTTCCCCGGCTGGTCGGAGGACATCACCGGCGTCACCTCCTTCGACGAGCTGCCGAAGAACGCGCGCGATTACGTGCTCGCGGTGGAG
>DASTNC010000083.1:0-23653 GCA_035721225.1 Pseudolysinimonas sp. | reverse complement strand
AGACCGCGGTGTCGCGCTTCCAGCGCGGACGGTGGCCCGTGGTCGTCAGATCGGCGGCGACGGCTTCGTCGGTCATGCAGCCCAGACTACGGGCGGGGTGAGACGGTGCCGCGGCCGAGACGGCCGCGATGTGCCCCGGTGCGAAGGTCCGAAAGGACCTTCGCAGACAGCCGGGTCACTCCCACTCGATCGTGCCCGGCGGCTTCGACGTCACGTCGAGCACGACCCGGTTCACGCCCACGACCTCGTTGGTGATGCGCGTCGAGATGCGGGCGAGCACGTCGTAGGGCAACCGGGTCCAGTCTGCGGTCATGGCGTCTTCGCTCGACACCGGTCGCAGCACGATCGGATGGCCGTAGCTGCGCCCGTCGCCCTGCACGCCGACGCTGCGCACATCGGCCAGCAGCACGACCGGGCACTGCCAGATCTCGCCGTCGAGGCCGGCAGCGGTCAACTCGAAGCGGGCGATCGCATCCGCCTTGCGCAGCAGTTCGAGGCGATCGAAGGTGACCTCGCCCACGATGCGGATGCCGAGCCCCGGCCCCGGGAACGGCTGACGCGCCACGATGACCTCGGGCAGCCCGAGCTCGCGGCCGATCGCCCGCACCTCGTCTTTGAACAGGGTGCGCAGCGGCTCGACGAGCTCGAACTGCAGGTCGTCGGGCAGGCCGCCCACATTGTGGTGGCTCTTGATGTTGGCGGTGCCGGTGCCGCCCCCGGATTCGACGACATCCGGATAGAGGGTGCCCTGCACCAGGAACCGGATCGGGTCGCCGTCGGCGGCCGACTCGGCGACCAGATCGGCCTGGGCCTGCTCGAAGGTGCGGATGAACTCGCGCCCGATGATCTTGCGCTTCTGCTCGGGATCGGTGACCCCCGCGAGCGCCTCCAGGAACTGCTCGGCCGCGTCGACGGTGACCAGCCGGATGCCGGTGGCGGCCACGTAATCCTGCTCCACCTGCACGCGCTCGTCGGCGCGCAGCAGCCCGTGATCGACGAACACGCAGACCAGCTGATCGCCGACCGCCTTGTGCACGAGTGCGGCGGCGACCGCGGAATCCACGCCTCCGGAGAGCCCGCAGATCACCTTGCCGCTGCCGACCTCGGCGCGGATCTTCGCGACCTGCTCGGCGATCACGTTGCCGCTGTTCCAGTCGGCCGGGATGTCCGCCGCCTCGTGCAGGAAGTTCTCGAGCACGCGCTGCCCGAACTCCGAATGCTTGACCTCGGGATGCCACTGCACGCCGTACAGCTTGCGGGCGTCGCTGGCGAACGCCGCCACCGGGGTCGCGTCGCTGGTGGCCAGCACCTCGAACCCCACGGGCGCGCGCACCACCGAGTCGCCGTGACTCATCCACGCGGTCTGCTCGCTCGGCTGCCCGGCGAGCAGGATGCCGCCGTTGCCGACCACACCGCCCGAGCCGGTCAGCCGCACCGCCGTCGATCCGTACTCGCGCACGCCGGTCGGTGCGACCTCGCCACCGAGCTGCTGCGCCATCACCTGGAACCCGTAGCAGATGCCGAGGGTCGGCACCCCGAGTTCGAGCACGCCGGGGTCGAGGTCGGGCGAGCCCTCCTCGTAGACGCTCGACGGTCCGCCGCTGAGCACGATCCCCGACGGCTTCTTGGCAGCCACCTCCGCCGCCGTGATGGTGTGGGGCACGATCTCGCTGTAGACCCCGGCCTCGCGCACCCGTCGCGCGATCAGTTGTGCGTACTGCGCCCCGAAGTCGACGACGAGAACCGGATGCGCCTCACTGCTCGCCGCCGAGTCAGCGGCAGCACCGCTCACGCCGCGGCACCCACGGACGTGCGCGCCTCAGCCTGCTCGAGCCGCGAGGTCACGTAGGCCGGGATGCGGAACTCGAAGTAGAACGAGAGCAGCGGGATGATCCCGCCCAGTGCGAAGAACAGGAAGCGGCCGAACGAGAAGCGCACGAAGCGCCACAACAGGAAATCGCATCCCAGATAGACCACATAGAGCCAGCCGTGGACGATCAGGATCGCCGTGGAGAGGTCGACGCCGGTGATCTGACTGCGCGGGGTCAGAGCCAGAAAACCGTAGGGCCCGTTCAGCTCGATGTCGACGAGGAGGCCGTAGCGCAGCACCATCATCGCGCAGAGCAGCAGCAGGAAGACGCCGGTCACGATCGCCGAAACGCGGAACACCCGTAGCACGTTGCGCACCCGGGGGACGTCGGCGGCGCGTGGTCCGATGGTCATGCGACCATCCTACGTTCGCTCGGGTCGGCCTCTTTCTCGACGACATCCTTGACCAGCCGGTACCAGAGGTAGATGGCGAATCCGGCGAAGATCGCCCACTCGGCCGCGTAGAACACGTTGAGCCAGTTGAGCGACACCTCCTGGCTGGGCGCCGGCGAGTCGATGGTCTCGAGGCCGGCGGCGGGCTGGTCGGCGACGAGGTAGCCGCCATACACCGAGCCGCTGAACTGCGCCCACTGATTGATCAAGGCGGGAACGGATGCTGCGCTCTGCACGCCCTTGTCGACATCCGGCTGATCGGGCGGCTCGCTCGGCAGGTAGCGCCCGATCAGCGGGCTCGCGATCGCCGCGGACGCTTCGGCCGCCACGGCCCGGGCGCGCGTGGGCGCCCAGCCGAGGGCGACCGCGAGGTCGGCGCCGCCCTCGGTGCTCACGTGGCCGACCAGCCAGAACCCGGCCACCCCGCCATTGAGCCGGTTGCTGAGCACCACGAAGTCGCCGTCGACAAGCTGTCCGGTGACCGTGACCTTGCGCCCCAGTTGCGTGCCGGTCACGGTCGTTCCCGGCTCCGCCAAGGAGGTCAGCTCAATCGGCGTCTCCGTGTCGGCGCGGTCCACGGGGGCCGAGGCCACGCTGCGCGCCAGCTGCCATTGACCGAGCGCCGAGAACCCGGCGGCGATCGCGAGAGCCAGCAGCAGAGCGGCGATCCACTGCGGTCGTCGCGCGATCGCCCAGAAGCCCGGGCCGGGAGTGTCGGTCACTAGTACTCCGGATCGCGTTCGCGTGCAGCCGAGCCTGCATCGTCGTGGTCGCTCTGCTGGCCGGCCTGGCGGGCGATGCGCGACTCGTCGTCATCGAGGACGGCGGCATCGAGTGCGGCCTCGAGTTCCGCGTCATCCGGTTCCGCGCCGGCGGGCACGCTGCCGGATGCCGCGATCTCGAGGGCCGCCACGTCGTCGTCGCCTGCCCCCGCCATGGCCGCTTCGGCCAGCGCGATCGCGGAGTCGCGATCGCGGCGCGCGCCGACCAGCACGTCGCCGGTGCTGTCCGGGCCCGAGCGCCGCCCCAGACGCCGAGTGAAGATCCAGGTGCCTGCTCGCTCGGAGTTGACCGCGAGCACGGGTCCGACGATCGCCATGATCAGAACGTACAGTCCCGCGAAGGGAGTCAGCCGGGAGTCCAGACCCGCCGCCGAGGCCAGCGTTGCCAGGATCAGCGCGAACTCGCCGCGGTTCTGCAGCATCGCGCTCACGTTGAAGCCTTCGGCCGGCGTCAGCTTGTTCAGCCAGGCGATCAGCTGTCCGCCCGCAGTGTTGAGCACCAGGGTCATCACGATCGCCACGATCACGGGCACGAGAACCCCGCCGAAGCTCGACGGGTCGAGCGCCAGGCCGAAGTTCAGGAAGAAGAAGGCTCCGAAGACATCGCGCAATGGCAGCGAGAACTGCTCGATGCGCGCCTTGAACCGGGTGGCGCCGAGAACGAGGCCGATCAGGAACGCGCCGATCGCATCCGACACCCCCAGCAGTTCGCCGATGCCGCCGAACGCGACGGCCAGACCGAAGAACAGGATGGTGAAGAGTTCGTCGTCGCGCGCGCCCACCAGCCGCGACACCACCCGCCCGCCCCAGCGGGCGAGGGCGAACATCGCCACCAGGAAGGCGAACGAGATCGTGAGCTGCAGCACGATCGCCCAGACGGTCTTCTCACCCCCGATGATCACGGTCACGATGGCCAGGTAGATGGCGATGAACACGTCTTCGACCACCGTGATCCCGAGGATCACCGGCGTCTCGCGGTTGGTCAGGCGCCGCAACTCGATCAGGAGCTTGGTGACGATCGCGCTCGAACTGGTGGCCGTCATCCCCGCGATGATCAAAGCCTCACGCGTGCCCCAGCCGACCCAGAGCCCGAACAGGAAGCCGAAGCCCATGTTGATGACGATGCGGGTGCCGCCGCTGACCAGCAGCGAGCGGATGTTGCCGAAGAACTCGTCCTGATCGAACTCGAGGCCGAGGCTGAACAGCAGGAAGATGAGGCCGACGATCGCCACCAGTTCGACGTCGGCCGACCTGAAGTTCAGCGGGAAGACGTGGAAGTTCGGGCTCGCGATGAGCCCGACCAGCATGTAGATCGGGATGGCGGGCAGGCCGATCAGCTTGCCCAGCCGCCCGAGCACATACGCGATGACGAACAGGACGCCGAGGACGAGGAGTTCGTGACCCACCGTGCTACCTTCCGGGCGGCGCGTCCACGGAGTCGGCCTTCGCCTTGAACTCGCCCGTGCGGTAGAAGAGGAACGCCTTCGCGACCTTCTCGGGCGCACCGGCCACCACGAGGGTGTCGCCGGGGAAGACCTTGAAATCGACATCGGGCGCGGGATTCGCGGATTCACCGCGCACGATCGCCACCACGGTCACCCCCGGCAGGCCCCGGTCGGTCATGTTGCCGATCGCCTGGCCGGCGATGTGGTCGTCGTAGTCGACGTGGAACCAGTCGATCGACAGACCGGGGATCTGATCGAGCCCCGAGAGCGATTCGGTGATCTTGGTGCCGCCGAGCAGTTCGGCGAGGGTGTGCGCCTCGTCTTCGTCGAGCCGCAGCGAAACCTTCTTGGCCGTGCCGTCCTCGGCGTCGGCGAAGGTGATCAGATCGCTGTGCCCCGAGCGGTGACTGATGACGCCGACCTTGCCGCCGTCATCGGTGACGAAGGTGTGCAGCACCCCCACTCCCGGGAGTTTCACGCGCCGCACGTCGACCATGGGGCCAGTCTACCGAGGGCCAGGTTGCCGCATCCGGCCGTGCGCTGCGGGCGAAAGGTCAGCTCTGCGAGTAGGGCGCGACCACGACCTCGACCCGCTGGAACTCCTTGAGGTCTGAGTACCCCGTGGTCGCCATCGAGCGCCGCAGGGCGCCGATCAGGTTGACCCGGCCATCCGGGTTCGACGACGGACCGAACAGCAGGTGCTGCAGCGGCGCGACCGTGCCGACGTGCACCCGGTTGCCGCGCGGCAGCTCGGAATGGTGGGCCTCGGCTCCCCAGTGCCAACCGCGGCCGGGAGCCTCGTCGGCCCGGGCGAGCGCAGTGCCGAGCATGACCGCGTCGGCGCCGACCGAGATGGCTTTGACGATGTCACCGCTGGTGCCGAGCCCGCCGTCGGCGATGACGTGCACGTAGCGGCCCCCCGACTCGTCGAGGTAGTCGCGTCGCGCTCCCGCCACGTCGGCGACGGCCGTCGCCATCGGGGCATGGATGCCGAGGCTTGCCCGCGTCGTGGACGCCGCTCCCCCGCCGAAGCCCACCAGCACGCCGGCGGCGCCCGTGCGCATCAGGTGGAGCGCCGCCGTGTACGTCGCCGCTCCCCCGACGATGACCGGCACGTCGAGCTCGTAGATGAACTTCTTCAGGTTGAGCGGCTCGACCGATTTGCTGACGTGCTCGGCGCTGACCGTGGTGCCCCGGATGACGAAGAGGTCGACTCCGGCGTCGACCACCGCCTGCGAGTGCTCCTGCGTGCGCTGCGGCGAGAGGGCTCCGGCCACCGGGACGCCGGCGGCCCGGATCTGCGCGATGCGCTCCTTGATCAGCGCGGGCTTGATCGGCTCGGCGTAGAGGGCCTGCATGCGCGCCGTGGCCGCATGCGGCTCCAACCCGGCGATCTCGGCCAGCACGGGCTCGGGATCGTCGTAGCGGGTCCAGAGGCCTTCGAGGTCGAGCACGCCGAGACCGCCGAGCCTGCCGATCTGGATGGCCGTCTCGGGACTGACGACCGAGTCCATCGGGGCGGCGAGAACGGGCATGTCGAAGGTGAACGCATCGATCGTCCACTTCACCGAGACGTCTTGCGGATCGCGCGTGCGGCGACTGGGCACGACCGCGATGTCGTCGAACGCGTAGGCGCGCCGCGCCCGCTTGGACCGGCCGATCTCGATGTCTGACACGATCCCCAACTCTACCGGCGTGGGTCAGACTGGGTCGGTGAACGTCGAGGCCGAACCGCTCGAGATCCTGCGCCGCCGGACCAGTGTGAAATGGACCCAGTACCCGCCCGAGGTGCTCCCGCTGTTCGTGGCCGAGATGGACTACCCGCTCGCCCCGGGGCTCAGCCGCGTGCTGCACGAGCGCGTCGCGGCCTCGGACTCCGGATACGTCGGCAGCCCGGGCGAGCTCCCCGCAGTCTTCGCCGACTTCGCCGAGCGGCGTTGGGGGTGGCGGCCGGAGCCCGGCGGCATCCGGACCACCACCGATGTGAGCGTCGCCATCGTCGAGACACTGCGCCAGGCGATCCGCCCCGGCGAGGGCGTGGTCATCACCAGCCCGGTGTACCCGCCTTTCGTCGACTTCATCGCCGAGGCGGGCGGGGTCGTCGTCGACGTCCCCCTGCTCGAGGGCGTCGACCGCCCGAGCGGCTACGCGCTCGATCTCGAGGGCATCGACCGGGCGTTCGCGGCGGGGGGCTCGCGCGATGCTGCTGTGCCAGCCGCACAATCCGCTGGGCCTCATCCACCCCGCTGACGATCTCGAGACGGTCGCCGCGAGCGCGGCCCACCACGACGTCATCGTGATCAGTGACGAGATCCATGCGCCCCTGGTGCACGCCGGGCAGACCTTCACGCCCTTCCTCGGCGTCTCGGATGCCGCCCGCGCCCAAGCCGTCACCGTCACCTCGGCGAGCAAGGGCTTCAACCTCGCGGGGTTCAAGTGCGCGATGATGATCGCGGAGTCGGAGCGCAGCGTCGCCCTCCTCGACGCCATGAGCTTCGAGGTCGGAGCCCGCACCAGCATCCTCGGGCTGCACGCCAGCATTGCCGGGTTCCGCGACGACGAGGAGTGGCTCGACGGGGCGATCGCCGCCATCGAGGCGTCGGCACGGCTGCTGGGAACCCTGCTGGGCGAGAGGCTGCCCGGCGTGCAGTATCGCCCGCCGAGCGCTGGTTACCTGGCCTGGCTCGACTTCCGTGCCCTCGGCTGGGGCCACGACCCGGCCGGCCGCATCCTGGGCGAGGCGAAGGTCGCTCTCGTCCCAGGGCTCGACTTCGGGGCCGCAGGCACCGGTTTCGCCCGCCTCAACCTGGCGTGCTCGTCCGAGGTGTTGACCGAGGCGATCGACCGGATCGCGAGGGTCACGCGATGATCAGGCGTGCAGAAGCGTGAGCAGGTGGAACACCAGGTAGACCGGCCACACGATCGCCTGCAGCAGCCCGAGGATCACGCCCCAGAACGATCCATCCGAGTGGGAGATGAAGTAGATCGCCGCACCGATGTAGGCCATCAGGCCGAACAGTCCGAGGCCGAAGCCGCCCGCACGCGCACGTGAATCCGACATGGTGCCTCCTTCCGGCCCGCGCCGACAGGCTACCGCGAGTAGTTCGGCGCCTCGACCGTCATCTGGATGTCGTGCGGGTGCGACTCCTTCAACCCGGCGGGCGTGATGCGCACGAACTTGCCGAGCTGCTTGAGCTCGGGGATGGTGCGGGCGCCCACGTAGAACATCGACTGCCGCAGTCCGCCCACCAGTTGGTACACGGTGGCGCCCAGGGCGCCGCGATAGGGCACCCGACCCTCGATGCCCTCGGGGATCAGCTGGGCATCCGAGGGAACATCGGCCTGGAAGTAGCGGTCGCGCGAGTACGAGGTCTTCTTGCCGCGGTCGCTGAGGGCGCCCAGCGACCCCATGCCGCGGTAGTTCTTGAACTGCTTGCCGTTGCTGTAGACCAGGTCGCCCGGCGCCTCGTCGGTGCCGGCCAGCAGCGAGCCGAGCATGACCGTGTCGGCGCCGGCGACCAGCGCCTTGGCGATGTCGCCCGAGTATTGCAGGCCGCCATCGGCGATCACCGGGATGCCGGTCTCGCGAGCCGCGAGAGACGCCTCGTAGACCGCGGTGACCTGGGGCACGCCGACGCCGGCCACCACGCGCGTCGTGCAGATCGATCCGGGTCCGACCCCGACCTTGATCGCGTCGGCTCCGGCGTCGACGAGGGCCTGCGCGCCGCTGCGGGTCGCGACGTTGCCGCCGATGATGTCGATGTCGGCGAACGCCGAGTCGCCCTTCAGCCGGCGGATGATGTCGAGCACGCCCTGCGAGTCGCCGTTCGCCGTGTCGACCACGATGAGGTCGACCCCGGCGTCGCGCAGCGCTCCCGCGCGATCCCACGCGTCGCCGAAGAATCCGATCGCCGCACCCACGCGCAGCCGACCGGCGGCGTCTTTGGTCGAGTTCGGATACTTCTCGGTCTTCTCGAAGTCCTTGACGGTGATGAGACCGCTCAGCCGGCCGTGCGCGTCGACCAGCGGCAGCTTCTCGATCTTGTGCTGCGCGAAGATGGCGACGGCCGAGTCCGGGTCGACGCCCGTGGGCGCCGTGATCAGCGGCATCTTCGTCATGACGTCGCGCACCCGGGTCGTGGACTTCTCGAACGGCGACACGAAGCGCATGTCGCGGTTGGTGATGATGCCGACCAGGGTTCCGTCGCCCTCGACGACCGGCAGACCGGAAACCCGGAACTGCCCGCAGAGCGCGTCGACCTCGGCCACGGTGGCATCCGGGGTCGTGGTGACCGGGTTGGTGATCATCCCGGATTCGCTGCGCTTGACCTTGTCGACGTGCATGGCCTGGTCGTCGATGGAGAGATTGCGGTGCAGCACCCCGATCCCGCCCTGACGGGCCATGGCGATGGCCATGCGGGATTCGGTCACGGTGTCCATCGCGCTCGACACCAGCGGCGCGGCGAGGGTGATGCGCCGGGTGAGCCGCGATGCGGTGTCCGCCTCGCTCGGAATGACGTCGGTATGCCCGGGAAGCAGCATCACGTCGTCGTAGGTGAGGCCGACGAATCCGAACGGATCTGGCTGGCCGGAACTCTGATCCATGCTTTTTTCTCTCCCGGATGGAACGTCAGCGACAGGAAGGGCGGAAGCGGTCTCCGACGACGGACTTCGTCACCGCTGGTGAAACGGCGAGGGTGTGACCGCTATTCCATCACACCCCGGCTCACACCCCGAGGTAGGCCTCTTTGATGGCCGGGTTCGCGAGCAGTTCTTTGCCCGTGCCGCGATGCGTGATCGTGCCCGTCTCGAGCACGAAGGCGCGATCCGCGCGGGCGAGCGCCTGGTTCGCGTTCTGCTCCACCAGCAGGATCGTCGTGCCCTGCTCGTTGATCTCGGTGATGATCGTGAAGATCTGCTGGATCAGCTGAGGGGCGAGGCCCATCGACGGCTCATCGAGCAGGAGCACGCGCGGCCGGGCCATCAGTGCGCGGCCGATCGCCAGCATCTGCTGCTCGCCGCCCGACATGGTGCCGCCCAACTGAGTGCGACGCTCCGCGAGCCTCGGAAAGAGACCGAAGACCCGGTCGAAGTCCGCCTTCATCAGGGAGCGGTCGCGACGCGAGTATCCCCCCATGTCGAGGTTCTCGAGCACCGTCATCCCCGGGAAGATTCCGCGACCTTCCGGCGCCTGGGAGATGCCGCGCACCACCCGGATGTGCGCCTTCATCTTCGTGATGTCTTCGCCCTCGAACAGGATGCTGCCCGACGAGAGATTCAGAAGACCGGAGATCGTCTTCATCGTGGTCGACTTGCCCGCGCCGTTGGCCCCGATGAGGCTGACGATCTCGCCCTCTTCGACCGAGAACGACATGTCATGGATGGCCTGGATGCGCCCGTAGTGCACATCGACGTGGTTCAGTTCAAGCAGTGACATCGTCGGGCTCCCCGAGGTAGGCGGCGATGACTCGCTCGTCGTTGCGGATGTCGGCAGGCAGGCCGTCGGCGAGTTTTCGTCCGAACTCGAGGACGACGATCCGGTCGGTGACGCCCATGACCAGTTTCATGTCGTGCTCGATCAGAAGCACCGTGTAGCCGTCATCGCGGATCGCCCGGATGAGTGCCATGAGCTCGAGCTTCTCGGCAGGGTTGAAGCCGGCGGCCGGCTCGTCGAGGCACAGCACCTTGGGGTCGGTGGCGAGAGCGCGCGCGATCTCGAGTCGACGCTGGTGGCCGTAGGGCAGGTTGCGCGAGAGCGTTGCCGCGTCATCCGCGATGCCGACGAACTCGAGCAGCGCCATCGCGCGAGTGATCGCGGTGCGCTCCTCACGGTTGTGGCGCGGCAGGCGCAGAAGGGCGCCGATCACACTCGTCTTGTGGCGGGCATCCAACCCGACGACCACATTCTCGAGGGCCGTCATCTCGCCGAACAACCGGATGTTCTGGAAGGTGCGAGCCAGCCCGAGTTGGGTGATGCGATGCCGGGCCTTTCCGCCGATGGGCTGGCCTTCGAGGAAGACCTGCCCGCTGGTCGGCTTGTAGACACCGGTCATCGCGTTGAAGCAGGTCGTCTTGCCGGCGCCGTTCGGACCGATCAGCCCCAGGATCTCGCCCCGCTTGATCGTGAAGCTGACGTCGTCGAGGGCGACCAGTCCGCCGAATTTCACGGTCAGATTCTGGATCACCATGATGTCGTCGCCGACCGCCACCGCGGATGTGCGCTCAGGAGCAGCCCCCTCCGCGATCGCGGCGGCGTGCTGCGCCGACTCCGCCGAGGTAGTGCTCTGCACCGGGGATGCGGCCGTCGCGTCGTGCTCGCTGGTCACTGCGTCGCCCCTTTCGTCGCGTCGGTCGGACCGGTCGGACTGGTCGGCGGCTCGCTCACAGGCGGAGCGGCTTTTCCGATCCGTTGATAGGCGATGCGGCCATAAGCCAGCAGCTTCTGTCGAGCGCCCAGGATGCCTCCCGCGCGGAAGATCATCATGATGATGAGGGCCAGGCCGAAGATCAGGTACTTGTAATCGGCGATGACGATGAAGCGGTCGGGAATGTAGGCCACCACCGCGCCGCCGATGATGGCGCCGACCTTGTTGCCCGAGCCGCCGAGCACGACCGCCGCGAGGAACAGGATCGAGGTCTGCACGCCGAAGTTCTGGTTGTTGATGAAGCCGGTTTGACCCGCGGAGAGCGCGCCGGAGAGTCCTCCGATGGCCGCGCCGATCGCGAACGCCCAGACCTTGTACTTGAAGACCGGGACACCCATGATCTCGGCGGCATCCTCGTCTTCCCGAATCGCGACCCACGCACGACCGACGCGACTGCGCTCGAGGTTGCCCACGAGCAGCAGCACGATGATGATGACCGTCAGCGCGAGCCAGTACCAGGGGGTGCCGTTCGAGTTCGAGAACAGCGGGCTGCCGTCGGCGTTGGTGCCCGGGGGCTGCGCCAATTGCGAGAACCCCACGTTGCCGCGGAGGGCGGGGATGATCGTGGCGAGGATGCGGACGATCTCACCGAAGCCCAGCGTCACGATGGCCAGGTAGTCCCCGCGCAACCGCAGGGTCGGCACGCCGAGGAAGACCCCGAAGAACATGGTGACCGCCATCGCGACGGGCACCGTCCACAGGAACGGGATGTGGACGAAGGGGGAATCCGGGCTGGTCAGCATGGCCGCGACATAGCCGCCCACCGCGAAGAACGCGACGTACCCGAGGTCGAGGAGTCCGGCGTAGCCGACCACGACATTGAGCCCGACCGCGATCAGGGCGTAGAGCGCCATGTGGAAGCAGGCGATCGGCCAGTCCGTGCCGGGCTGGGTGGTCAGAATCGGCGGATTCAGCACCGGCAGGCTGTATGCCGCCACGACGACGATGATCAGGAAGGCCCACTGCTGCGGGCGACGCAGGCCGTTCCACCAGTCGCGGACCGGTGACGGACGACTGCGGCGCCGGCCGCGCGTCGTCTCGCGATCGATGATGTCTTTCGCCGACTCTTCGTCGGGCATCAAGGTGGGGCCGTCGATGGTGCTCATGCCTTGCTCCTTCCCAGCGAGCCGCCGAGGATGCCCTCGGGACGAACGATGAGCACGAGCACCAGAACGACGAACGCCACGACGTCGATCCACTGCGAGCTTCCCAGCAGGTCGGCGCCGTAGTTGCCGATGATGCCGATGATGAGGCCGCCGAGCAGAGCGCCGCGAACGTTGCCGATACCCCCGAGCACGGCTGCCGCGAACGCCTTGATACCCAGCACGAATCCGCCGTTGTACTGAACGCCGGACGGGATCTTCATCACGTAGAACAGTGCGGCCGCACCCGCCAGAAGGCCCCCGATGATGAAGGTGACCGCGATGATCCGCTCACGACTGACGCCCATCAGCGTTGCCGTGTCGGGATCCTGCGCGACCGCGCGGATCCCGCGTCCGGTGCGCGACCGCCGAATGAACTGATCGGTGATGATCATGAGAATGACCGCGGCGATCACGATCGTGAGTTGCTGACTGTCGATGATGGTGCCGAACACGTTGAACACCGGCTGCGGGATGAACATGGTGACGGCCGGCTCGGGCTGAGCGCCCCGCCAGAGGAAGAGGCCGTACTGGATCGAGAACGACGCGCCGATCGCGGTGATCAGGAACGCCAGGCGGGGCGCGTTCCGCCGCCGGAGCGGACGGTAGGCGACACGCTCGAGCACGAAGGCGGTGCCCGCTGAGGCGAGCATCGCCACGATCACTGCCAGGAGCAGGTCGCCGATCACAGCCCAGAGTGAGATCTCAGGGGCGTTGGGGCCGAATCCCAGTCCGGTGAGGACGAACACGATTCCGTAGCAGCCCATGATGAACACTTCGGAATGCGCGAAGTTGATGAGGTTGAGAACACCGTAGACGAGGGTGTACCCGAGTGCGACCAGGCCGTAGATGGCGCCGTAGGTCAGCCCGTCGAAGGTCGACGGCCAGAAGTTCTGCAAGAACGCAGGGACGTTGAACGTGATCCACGAGTCATCGAGATGAGGGGCCACAACTGCGAGGTGGGCAATCAGCACAGGGATCAAGAGGGACCTCGTTTGCTAGAAGGACCGCGCCTGGGGCGTCGGGCCGTCGGCTGGTGGGAGAGAAGGACCGCGCGTTAACGAGTTGTGTCGTGGGACCGGACCAACGGTTCGGCCCCACGACACAACATCACACGCAACTACTTGACTACTTGCCGATCACGCCGATCGGGACGATCTTGCCGTCCTTGACCTCGTAGCCGTACACGGCCGGTGCCTGCAGCTCACCGGTCGAGTCCCACTTGTAGTGCTTGCTCAGGCCGTCGGCGTCGTAGCTCTGGACCCACGACAGGAGCTTGGCACGAGTGTCGTTGCCCTTGTCGATGCCTGCGAGCAGAACGGTCGTGGCGTCATAGCCCTCGATCGAGTACGTTCCCGGCTCGGCGTTGAACGCCGTCTTGTATGCGCTTTCGAAGTCCGGGATCAGTTCGCCCGGGATGCAAGGGCAGGTGAAGTACGAGTTCGACGACGCGTTGCCCGCCTGCTTGATGAACTGGTCGTCCTTCACGCCATCGGGGCCGATGAAGACGCCCTTGTAGCCCTTGTTGACGAGCTGCTGGTCGAACGGAGCGCCCTCGGCGTAATAACCCGAGTAGTACACCGCGTCGGCCTTGGAGCTCAGCACCTTGGAGACGGTGGACGAGAAGTCCTTCTGGCCGGTGATGACCTTGTCGCTTCCCACTTCGGCAGACCCCAGTGCCTCACTGGTCGTCTTGGCGAGACCGGTTCCGTAGTCGGAGTCATCCTGCACGAGGAAGACCTTCTTGGCCTTCAGCGTGTCGGTCGCGAACTTCGCCGCCGCCGGTCCCTGAACCGCGTCGTTGCCGAGGGCACGGAAGAAGGTGGTCCAACCGTTCTTGGTCAGTCCCGGGTTCGTGGCCGACGGGGTGATGTGAACGAGGCCCTTCTGCTCGAAGATGTTGCCGGTCGCCTGCGACTCACCCGAGAACGGGAGGCCGACGACGCCGACGATGGCCGGGGTGTTGACCGCCTGGGTCACGGGGCCGACCGCCTTGGTCGGGTCGCCCTCGGTGTCGAACTTGGTGAACTGCACCTGGCATCCGGGGTTCGCCTCGTTGTGCTGAGTGATGGCCAGCTGAACACCGTTGTAGATGTTGATTCCGAGGGCCGCGTTCGCGCCCGTCTCAGCACCGATGTACGCGATCGTGGTGCCCGCCGCGCAGGTGCCCTTGCCATCGCCCTTGGGGAGGACGGCGTTCGGAGGCGTCGCGATCGAGGTCAGCGCCGGAAGGCTGATCTTGTCGGGGGCGGCCGGGGTCGCGGTGCCGGAGTTGGTGTTGGCACAACCGGTGACCAGCAGTCCGAGCGCCGCCACCGTGGCCAAGGCGCCAAAGATTCTCTTATTCTTCATGCAGTTCAATCCTGCCTTCCATGCTGTACGCACCTCTCGACAGGGAATTCCTGACGGGGGCAGTGCGAATGGTGTCACGATCCTACGCGCACCTCTGCGCCGAAATGAAAGTGGCCTGTGCAATCCGGTGGCACCACGAGCAGACCGCTCAGCCCACGACACTCCCGCTGCGCGCGTACTTGTTGTCGGCCGTGTAGGTGAAGACACCGTACGTGGCCGAGGTCGGATCGCCCGCAGCATCCAGGTTCACCTCACCGCTGAGCCCGTCGTAGTCGATGGCCGGCTCGGTCACGAGCACGTCGAGGCATTCGGCGTAGCTGCTGCACTTGATGCCGCCCACCGATGCCGCGCGCACGTGCGCCGCGACGCGGATTCCGGCGTCGTCGTGGGCCAGGGTCGCCGCGAGCGCCGCCAGGATCGTCGCGTCGTAGGCCTCGGGCGCATACGAGAACGTGCTGATGCCCGCGTCGACCGCCTTCAGCTTCGCCTGGAACGCCGCGCTGGAATCCGCGCCCTCGAGAATCCCGCTCGCGCCCGTCAACAACCCGGCCGGCAGGGCCTGCGAGTAGTCGGCGAGGTTCTGGCTGGTCAACCAGAGCTTGGCGCCTCCGAAGCCGTTGCCGGCCAGCGCCGTGATCATGGCCTTGGTCTGCGTGCCGTTGTCCGGCGTGTCGAGCACCACGGCATCCGGAGCCGCCGTCTTCAGCTGCGCGATGACATCCGCCGCCGCCGATGACGGCGTCAGGGCCACGTTCGCGACGAGGGATCCGCCATGCGCGGCCAGGGCGTCGTGCAGCGGCGCAGCAATGGATTGACTGATCTGGTCGCTGCCGGCGACCAGGGCGACCTTCAGCTGCTTCTTGGACGGCAGCAGCGCGCCGAGCGCGACGCCCTGCAATGCGGTCGACGGGATCGTGCGGAAGAACACGTTCTCGGTGTCGAGCGTCGACAACTGCGGATAGGTCGCCGCCGGAGAGATCAGGGGAACCTGCGCAGCCGCCGCGGCGGTCAGCAGGCGCTCCGACAGCACAGACGACGACGGGCCGATGACGACGTCGGCCCCCTTCTTGACCAAATCGGCGAACGATGCCTCAGCGGTCTTGGTCGTGGCATCTCCCGAGTCGTCGCTCAGCAGCACGACCGGCTTGCCATTCACGCCGCCCGCCGCATTGATGTCGGCGACGGCCACCTTCACGGCATCCAGCTGCGGCGGCCCGAGGAACGCGGTGGCGCCGGTCGAGGGGAACAGCGTGCCGATGCGCAGAACGCCGTCGCCGATCGGCGTCACCGTGGCGGTGGGGGTCGGGGTCGGCATCGGCTGCGGCGCCGTGCAGCCCGCGAGCAGTCCGGCGGCCGCCAGCATGGCGACCCCGAATCCTGCTCGTGGCATGGCGCCGACTCGGGGGGCGGGGCGCATCCGGAGTCCTTTCGGGTTCGATGCGACCCTAGCCCGCGCTCAGACGGGTGCGCGGGAGGCGCGTCGTTGCCCCTGCGCGGCCCGAACGAGGTCGATGGTCAGCACGATCAGGGCGACCCAGACCAGGACGAAACCGATCCAGCGCGTCGTCGACATCGCCTCGCCGAGGAACACCACCCCGAGGATGAACTGGAGAACAGGAGTCAGGTACTGGCTGAGTCCGATCGCGATCAGCGGAAGTCGCGCGGCGGCCGCGGCGAACAGCAGGAGCGGCAGACCCGTGGCGACGCCGACCAGCACGATCAGGACGACATGGCCAGGGCCGCCGGCGGTCAGCGTCAGTCCACTCGAGGTCGCGACCAGGATCAGCTGCACGGCCGCCACCGGAGTGAGCCAGGCGGTCTCGAGGGTGAGGCCGCTGATGGCATCCACCTGCTGTCCGACGCGCTTCTTGATGAAGCCGTAGATGCCGAAAGAGAGCGTCAGGGCGATGGCGATCCAGGGAAAGGCCCCGTAGCCGACCGCGATGATCACGATGGCCACCGCCGAGATGCCCACAGCCACCCACTGCGCCAGCCGCAGCCGCTCGCGCAACAAGATCACGCCGAGCAGCACGGTGAAGACCGGGTTGATGAAGTAGCCGAGTGCTCCCTCGACCACGTGCCCGCTGGTCACCGCGAGCACGAAGACCTGCCAGTTGATGTAGATGAGAACGCCGGCGATGGCCATCGTGAGCAGGATGCGCGGCTGGCGCACCAGGGCCGCCAAGCGCCCCCAGCCGCGCGTCACCGTGAGCAGCAGAGCGCAGAACAGCAGCGAGAACAGGATGCGGTACGCGACGATCTCGAACGCGCCGGTCGGTGCGAGCAGCAGGAAGTACACCGGGAGGAAGCCCCAGAGCACGTAGGAGCTGAGCGAGAAGACGAGACCTGAGGCCAGCCGGCTCGGGGGGACGGCCGCGGGCTCCGCCGCAACCCCGTCGAGGGCGGGATCGGCTGGACTGCTCATCCGGTCAGCGTATCCGGGCCCGGAACGCGCGAAGGGCCCGACGGCGAACCGCGGGCCCTTCGGCAGGATCTCGCCGGTGACCGGCGGGATCGCGATGCTGAACCAGGTGTTGCTGAACTACTTGACGACGACGGCCAGCACGTCGCGGGCCGACAGGACCAGCAGGTCGTCGCCGCCGTACTTGACCTCGGTGCCGCCGTACTTGGAGTAGATCACGGTGTCGCCCACGGCGACATCGAGCGGAACGCGGTTGCCGTTGTCGTCGATGCGACCGGGACCGACCGCGACGACCTCGCCCTCCTGGGGCTTCTCTTTCGCGGTGTCCGGAATGACCAGACCGGACGCGGTGACCTGCTCCGCCTCGAGTTGCTTGATGACGATGCGATCTTCGAGCGGCTTGATGGAGACCGACACGGGTGACCTCTTTCTGAAACTCATGGGTTGGCACACTCCCTTCGAGAGTGCCAGAACAACTATAGGCCCTTCGTTAGCAGTCGATCAATGCGAGTGCCAGCCCGGTCGACATCGTTGCCAACTGCGAAATCAAGGAAAACCCGTCACTTCACTGCCGGATGCGGTCGGCCGGCGGTGTTCCCGCCCCGTTTTCCTTGATTCGGCACGTGCGACGGGCGAGCAAGTACGGTGGCGGAATGGATGTCGCCGAGCTCCGCGCCCTGCTCTCGCCCGAGGGCCTGCGACTGCTCGACGAGGTCGGAACGATCGACGCCACCGCCGACGTCGTGCGGATCGTGTCGAAGCTGCGCGGTGCCGGGCACTCGGGCGAGCTGGTGGCCGCCGTGCTCGGCCAGGCGCGGTTGCGGGCGAAGGCGCGAGTCAAGTTCGGCGACTTCGCCGGCCGGATGCTGTTCACCCCCGACGGCCTCGAGCAGGCGACCCGGCTCAGCGTCGCGTCGCTGCACGCCGGCCGCTTCGCCGGCGCCGGGATCGACGTGGTCGCCGACCTCGGCTGCGGAATCGGGGCCGACGCCCTCGCCATGGCCGCGCTCGACCTGGGCGTGCTCGCCGTGGAGCGCGACGAGCTCACTGCCGCCGTCGCGAGCTTCAACCTGGCGCCGTTCGCCGCGGCCCGCGTGGAATGGGGCGACGCGACGACGACCGACCTCACCGGGGTCGGAGGCGTCTGGCTCGATCCGGCGAGGCGGGCAGGCGGCTGGCGCCTCGACAATCCGGCCGATTGGTCTCCTCCGCTCGACTGGGCCTTCGCGCTCGCCGAGATGCTGCCGACCGGCATCAAGCTGGGGCCGGGCCTCGACCGGTCGCTGCTGCCCGCCCAGGGCGAGGCGCAGTGGGTCTCCGTCGACGGGGAGGTCGTCGAACTCGCCGTCTGGTCTGGCGTTCTGGCGCGACCGGGGGTGGGACGCGCGGCGCTGGTGCTGCGCTCCGGGTCGGCCGCCGAGCTGACCGCCGCGCACGACAGCGTCGATGCCGAGGCGGGCGCGCTCGGCGAGTACCTGCTCGAACCGGATGGCGCGGTCATCCGGGCGCGCCTGATCGGCGATCTGGCCCGCAGCCTGCCCGGCGATGGCGGCCGGATGCTCGACTCCACGATCGCGTGGATCACCAGCGACTCGCCGCCCGAGACCCCGTTCGGGGCAGGATTCCGCGTGCTGGAGCGGTTCCCGCTCGATGTCAAGACGCTCAAGAAGGAGCTCGCGGCGCGCGGGATCGGCGCCCTCGAGATCAAGAAGCGCGGGGTCGATGTCGATCCGGCCCAGTTCCGCACCCGCCTCGCCCTGAAGGGCGACGCGGCCGCGACCCTCGTGCTGACCCGGGTTGCCGGTGCTCGGGTCGCGCTGCTGGCCGAACGGCTCTGAACGCGCAGAAGGGCCGGGCGCGAACGCCCGGCCCTTCGATGCGTGTGTCGCTCAGTAGTTGCTGACGACCGATCCATAACTGCCGAGGATCAGCAGCGGGATGATGAACGAGGCGAGGTAGACGATCCCGAGGAGCACCGAGAGAATGATGCCCACGATGCCGGTGATGATGCCGACCTGCGGCATCCACTTCGGGGCTGCCGGCTCATCCTTGCGGGCCTTGCGGCTGACGATGATCGCCGCGATGCCCGCACCGAGGCCGAGGAAGAAGGTCCAGGCGAACACAACGCTGCAGATACCGAGGATGAAGCCGACGATGCTGAGCGTCTGCTTCGGGCCGGCGGCCGGAGCCGCAGCGTAGGCCGGCGCGGCGGGAGCCGCCGCCGGGTCGGGGGTAGGGGTTGCATCGGTCATTGTCCGAGTGCTCCTTAGTCGTTGGGTGGGGTGGCGGTGCTCATGCTCCCAGCCGGAGTGAGCGCTGTCAACGGGGTTTTCGGCCGGTTGCGCCCCGGGGCGCTAGCCCGAATAGTTCGAATATCCCTGGCTGGCGGCGATGGCGATCACCACGATGATGACGACGAAGTACAGCACCCAGAAGCCGGTGATCACGTAGCCGATGATCACCCCGGCCAGGGCGAGGCCACGACCGCCCTCGCCGGTGCGCTTGATCTGGCCCAGCGCGATGTGGCTGCAGATGATGCCGGCGACGCTGACGAAGAACGACAGGACGAAGCCGACGATGGCCAAGGTGTTGGTCCGGGGCGCGTAGGCATATCCGGCAGCTCCATACGGTGCCGGCTGGGCGTAGGGAACGGGTTGCGCGTACGGGTTCGGCTGGGCTGCGGGCGGCGCGTACGGGTTCGGCTGCGGCGGCACAACCGCGTCGGGAGCGGGCGGCGGAACCGGAGGGACGGGCGGCGTGGGCGGCGTCGTGTCTGACATGCGGCCAGCCTCGCAGCGGCCTCCGACCCTGTCAATCGACGCGCGGGGCGCTCAGGCCCGAATCGTCGTCACCGGCAAGGTCGAGTCGGCGCCGACGTCGAGCGCCGATGGTTCGTGGCCTTCCGCGATGAGCCGGGCGCCGAGTGCCGCGATCATCGCGCCGTTGTCCGTGCACAGCGACAGCGGCGGGATGCGCAGGGTCACGCCCGCGGCATCCGCCCGTTCCTGCGCCAGTTGCCTCACCCGCGCGTTGGCCACGACGCCGCCGCCGAGCAGCAGCCGAGGGACGCCGAGGCGCTGGCAGGCCGCGATGGCCTTCGCGGTGAGCACGTCGGCCACCGACTCTCGGAAGCTCGCCGCGACATCCGGAATCGACACGGGCTCACCGCGGTCGCGCGCCGCCTCGACCCAGCGGGCGACGGCCGTCTTCAGCCCCGAGAACGAGAAGTCGTCGCGGTGCCGCTCCAGGTCTTTCGGAGCGGTCAGGCCGCGTGGGAAGCGGATGGCCTGCGGATCGCCGGTCGCGGCGGCGCGGTCGATCTGCGGCCCTCCCGGGTAGGGCAGGCCGAGCAGCCGCGCCACCTTGTCGAAGGCCTCACCGGCCGCATCGTCGATGGTCTCGCCGAGCAGCTCGACGTCGTTGGCCAGATCGCGCACCAGCAGCAGCGACGTGTGTCCGCCCGAGACCAGCAGCGCGACGGTCGGCACCTCGAGCTCGTGCTCGGGCTCGCCCTCTCGATGCAGCAGGTCGGCGCCGACATGCCCGACCAGGTGGTTCACGGCATACAGCGGGATGCCGAGCGAGATCGACAGCGCCTTCGCGGCCCCGACGCCCACCATCAGCGCGCCCGCGAGGCCCGGCCCGCTGGTCACCGCGATGGCGTCGAGGTCGCCGAGCGCGACTCCGGCTTCGGCGAGAGCCGATTCGAGGGTCGGACGCAGCGCCTCGAGATGGGCGCGTGCCGCGACCTCGGGCACGACGCCCCCGTAGCGCGCGTGCTCCTCCATCGAGCTGGCGATGGTGTTGGCGAGCAGCGTGGTGCCGCGCACGATGCCGATGCCGGTCTCGTCGCAACTGGTCTCGATGCCGAGCACCAACGGCTCCCGATTCACGAAAGCGCCCATCGCATGATGTGGGCGTCGACGCCATCCGGCTGGTAGTACCGCGGACGCACCGCGATCTGCTCGAAGCCGAGTGAGGAATAGAGGTCGCGCGCGTTCGGATTGTCGGCGCGCACCTCGAGAAAGACCTCGCGCGCCGCGCGTGATCGGGACTCGTCGAGCAGGGCGACGACCAGGGCGCGTCCCAGGCCGCGCCGTCGAACATCGGGCGCCACGGCGATGGTCTGGATGTCCGCCTGGCCCGAGCCGAGAGGCGCGAGCAGTCCGGCGTACCCGGCGATCGCAGCATCCGGATGCCGCGACTCGCCCCCCTCGCCCGGCGCCGCCTCGGCCACGAGGTAGTACCCGTGCGGTGAGGCGAGCTCGGCGCGCATGGTGTCGCGCGACCACGCGTCGGATTCGAAGGTGCTGCTCTCGAGCTCCATGATCGCGTCCAGGTCGTCGAGGGTGGCTCGGCGAATCGATGGCAGGCCGGCGGCCATCAGCTCACCCGCTTCGGGCCGGTGGACGGCGTCACGTCGGGCGGCCGCAGGTACACCGGCTCGCTCGGGCCGAACCCGCGGCCCGCTGCGAACAGCCGCTCGCCGAGCATGCCGAGGGCGCCCGCAGGAATGGCAGCGGCATCCACCCGACGAAAGGTGCTGTAACCTTCGACGTCAGTTTCGAGATCGGCGGGGAAGGCAAGGTGCGGACCCGCGACCCGCACGGGCAGCCCGAGCTCGTCGCCGGGTGCGTAGCTCGACCAGGCGACCTCGCGCCGCCGCGCATCGGTCACCACGAGCAGGTGCTCGCGCAGATCGAGAGCCAGCGCGTCGTGCGAGATGAGCGGGATCACCGGCTTGCCGATCCCGAACGCGAACGCGCGAGCGGCCGCGATGCCGACCCGCAGGCCGGTGAACGGGCCGGGGCCCATCCCCTCGACGACGCCGCTGAGCTCGCGCGGCGACACCGCGGACTCGGCGAGGACGCGCTCGATCAGAACTCCGATCACCTCGGCATGGCGCCGGGTGTCGGGTTCGTCGGCGTGAGCCAGGATTCCGCGGTCGCGATCGACGACGGCGACGCTGGTGCCCGCAGAGGTGTCGATCGCCAACAGCACGCTTCGAGCCTAATCGCGGGCCGCGAGCGCTGCTTCGAGCTCGACGCCGCGTGGGCCGTGACCGGCGATGGTGACGTCGCGGGGGTCGTCCCCCGAGAGATCGTCGTCGGTCAGGTCGTCGCCGGTGAGGGTGCCGAGACCGGTCCCGCCGATGCGTCGCTGAATGTCGATCGACAGCCACGAGTCGCTCACCCCGTCGAGCTTGCCTGCGCCCCACTCGACGACGACGATCCCGTGCTCGTAGTCGAGATCGAGGTCGTCGAGCTCGCGACCGGTCGAGAGCCGATACGCATCGACGTGCACCAGGGGAACCCCCGAGGCGGTGGGATGCTCGCGCGCCAGCACGAAGGTCGGGCTCGTCACGGCGCCCCGCGCTCCGAGTGCGGCGCCCAGGCCGCGCGCGAGTGTGGTCTTGCCCGCGCCGAGCTCCCCGTTGAGAAGCACCAGATCGCCGGCGCGCAGCAGCGGCGCGAGCCGGGCGCCGAGCGCCTCCATCTGCGCGGTGTCGAGGATGGTGAGCTGGATCACGGCAGGGAATCTCCCCGTGCCACCCGCGGAACCCGCGACCCGACCCGGGTGACGATCTCGTAGCCGATGGTATCGGCGGCCGCCGCCCAGTCCTCGGCGCTCGGGACTCCGTCTGCCGGGTCGCCCCAGAGCACCGCCCGATCGCCGACCTCGACGGCGCCGTCGCCCGCGTCGACCAGGAACTGGTCCATGGCGATCCGCCCCACCACCGGGCAATCTCGGCCGCGGATCGACACCCGGCCCAGATTCGACGCCGACCGCGGAACCCCGTCTGCATAGCCGAGCGGCACGAGCGCGAGCGTCGTCTCGCGATCGGTGCGGTGGGTGTATCCGTACGAGACGTGGGTTCCGGCCGGAACTCTGCGCACGGCCGCCACCGCGGCGGAGAGCTGCATGACGGGGCGCAGGCCGAGCGCCGCGGCATCCATGGACTCGGCAGCCGGAAGACCGTAGAGGCCGATCCCGATGCGGACCAGCTCGAAGCGCATCGCCGGTCGCTGGAGAGCGGCCTGGGTGGCTGCCAGATGGCGCAGCTCGGGGTCGAGTCCTGCGGCCCGGGCCTCGGCGACGGCGCGATCGAAGACCTGGAGCTGACGATCGTCGTCGGCGCGGGACGTGTTCGAAAGGTGGCTGAAGATCCCGCGCACCCGGATGCCGCCGCTCTTCTCGAGCGCAGCCGCCCGTTCGAACACCGCCGCCCGGTCGGCCGGGGCGATCCCGTTGCGGCTCAACCCGGAGTCGACCTTGAGCTGCACGACCGCCGGCCCCAGCCCCGAGGTGGTCGCCGCGGCGCGTTCGAGCTGCGGGAGCGAGCTGATGCCGAGGTCGATGCCCGCGGCGACCGCGAGCGAGAAGTCGGCGTCCGGGCCGTGCAGCCAGGCGAGCATCGGCGTGTTGATCCCGGCGCGCCGCAGGGCGAGGCCCTCGTGCAGATCGGCGACGCCCAGCCAGTCGGCGCCCGCGTCGGCAACGGTTCGCGCGACGAGTTCTGCGCCGTGCCCGTACGCGTCGGCCTTGACGACGGCCATCACCTGAGCAGGCGCGACCTGCTCCCGCATGATCGCGAGGTTGGACCGCAGGGCCCCGAGGTCGATCCGTGCCTCGCGGAACGGCGCCGCATCGTGGCTCATGCCGTCTCGCAGACCACGGAGGCGACCGCGACGCCGGCGTCGTGGGTCATCGAGAGGTGGATGCCGACGATCCCCCGGGCGGCGACCAACTCGGCCGCGGCGCCGGTGACCACCAGCGTCGGGGCTCCTCGCCCGTCCTGCACGACCTCCATGTCATGCCACAG
>DASTNC010000082.1:0-82159 GCA_035721225.1 Pseudolysinimonas sp. | reverse complement strand
GGCACTCGGGCGACAACGAGGTGCGTCTGCGCCTGGTGCGCGGCGACACAGCGCGGATGTTCGAGATCCCGTACCCCGTGTCGGTCACGGCCGACCTCTATGGCGAGTTGAAGCGGCTCTTGGGGCCCAACTGCGTCGTGTGAGCACTGCGGTGTTCGACGTACCGTGTCCGCCGACGATGAAGGCGACATCGCCAACCCGTCACACCCGATCGCCCGGCTTCCAATAGCTGCGCTCGTGATACAGCAGCGGCACATCCGGAGTTCCGAGCGACCCCTGCTCGATCCGCACGACGATCGTGGCGCTCTGCTCGATGGGGTAGCGGCTGACGATGCGGCAGAGCATCCAGGCCGGCACGTCGGTGAGCAGGGGGAGCCCGAGGGGCCCCGATATCCAGTGGTCGCCCGTGAAGCGCTGATCCGACGAGCCCGACAGAGTCTCGGCGACAGCGCGGTTCCGCACGCCGAGAAGGTGGATGAGCACATGCTCGGTCTGCTCGATCGCGGGCCAGGCGGTCGCCCTGCGCGCCATGTTGAAGGTCGCCATCGGTGGATCGGCCGCCAACGACGCGAGCGAGGTCGCGGTGAATCCGGCAGGGCGGCCGTCGGGGTGACGTGCTGTGATCACCGAGACGCCCGCGGCGAGCCGTCGGAACGCCGACTTGAACGCAGAGACGTCATCGGTGATCTGAGGTTCGGAGTCCACCCCTCGACTCTGCCACGATTGAGACATGATCCAGTTGCTCGACCTCCGCGGACGACGACCAGGGCGAGCCGAGCTGATGACCCTGGTGCCTCGCGCGCAGGTCGATGTCGCGGTCGCGAGCGAGACCGCGGCCCAGTTGATCGCCGAGGTGCGTGCAGACGGCGAAGCGGCCCTTCTCGCGCAGGCCGAGCGTCTCGACCGCGTGCGGCCGGCGACGATCCGGGTGGATCCTGCGGAGATCACCGCCGCGGCCGACGCCCTCGACCCGGCTGTGCGCGCGGCCCTCGACGAGGCGATCCGCCGGGTGCGACGGTCGAGCGAGGCGCAGGTGCCGCCGCCCGCGGTCACGGCTCTGGGACCGGGGGCGCGGGTCGTCCAGCGCTGGCAGCCGATCGAGCGCGTCGGCTTCTACGTGCCGGGAGGCAAGGCGGTCTACCCGTCCAGCGTGGTCATGAACGTGGTGCCCGCGCAGGTGGCGGGAGTCGCGTCGGTGGCGCTCGCTTCGCCGCCGCAGGCCGACTTCGGCGGGGGAGTGCACCCGACGATCCTGGGGGCCGCCGGCATGCTCGGGGTGGAGGAGATCTACGCGATGGGCGGCGCGGGAGCGATCGGCGCCCTCGCGTATGGCGTGCCCGACCTGGGACTGGACCCGGTGGACCTCATCACCGGCCCCGGCAACGTCTACGTCGCGGCGGCCAAGCGCCTGGTTCGCGGTGCGGTCGGCATCGACTCCGAGGCCGGACCGACCGAGATCCTGATCATCGCCGACGGTTCCGCCTCATCGCGTCTCGTTGCAGCCGACCTGATCAGCCAGGCGGAGCACGATGAACTCGCGGCCGCCGTGCTGGTCACGGATTCGCCCGAGCTGGCGGAGGCCGTGATCCCCGAGCTCACGCGACTCGCCTCGACCACCGCGGCCTCCGCGCGCGTCACGGCGGCGCTCGGCGGCCGGCAGTCGGCGATCGTTCTGGTCGACGACCTGAGGGCGGCGGCGGAGTTCAGCAACGCATACGGCCCTGAGCACCTCGAACTGCAGACCGCCGACCCCGGCAGCACCCTCGACCTGATCACCAATGCAGGCGCCATCTTCGTGGGCGAGAGCGCTCCGGTCAGCCTGGGGGATTACCTCGCGGGGTCGAATCACGTGCTGCCGACCGGCGGTCAGTCCCGCTTCTCATCCGGACTGGGGGCGATGACCTTCCTGCGGTCGCAGCAGGTGATCCGGTACGACCACGACGGGCTTTCCGGCGTGCGCGACGGCATCCGTGCGCTGAGCGATGCCGAGCAGCTCCCCGCGCACGGCGATGCGGTGGATGCGCGGTTCGAGGGCTAGCAACGCGTCATCCCAGCCCCGCGGCGCAGCGTCCTTTATGCTGATCGCACCATGTTCTGCCCCTTCTGCCGGTACCCGGACTCGCGCGTCGTCGACTCGCGGACCAGCGACGACGGCCTGGCCATCCGTCGGCGCAGGCAGTGCCCGCAGTGCGGTCGCCGCTTCAGCACGACCGAGACGGCGAGCCTCAGCGTCATCAAGCGCAGCGGCATCGTCGAGCCGTTCAGCCGCGAGAAGATCGTGTCCGGCGTGCGCAAGGCATGCCAGGGCCGCCCGGTGAGCGACGCCGATCTCGCCTTGCTCGCCCAGAAGGTCGAGGAGTCGATCAGGGCCACCGGCGTCTCGCAGATCGACGCCAACGACATCGGGCTGTCGATCCTGCCGCCTCTTCGCGAACTCGACGAGGTCGCCTACCTGCGATTCGCCAGCGTGTATCAAGGCTTCGACTCGCTCGACGATTTCGAGGCCGCCATCACCCTGCTGCGCGTCGAGAACCAGGCCGACGAGTCCGACGAGGTCGCGGCCGGCGAGATCACGACGACCGAGTAACCGGCAGCGAGCGAGAGGCAATAGCCTGGCTGCGGTATGTACCGCCTCTTCTTCCGCCTCGTCCTCTCGCGCCTCGATCCCGAGTTCGCGCACCACCTGGCCTTCCTGGTGATCCGGATGCTGCCCGCCCTCGGCATCGGAGCCCTGGTCCGTCGCGCGACGCGCCCCGACCCGCGGCTCGCGGTCGAGGCGCTCGGGCTGACCTTCCCGTCGCCGTTCGGCGTCGCCGCCGGATTCGACAAAGACGCCCGCGGCATCCGCGGGCTCGGGCAGCTCGGCTTCGGGCACGTCGAGGTCGGCACGATCACCGCACGCGCCCAACCCGGCAACCCGAAGCCGAGGCTCTTCCGACTGATCCCGGATCGCGCCGTGATCAACCGCATGGGCTTCAACAACCACGGGGCAGCAGCGGCTGGGCCGCGACTGGCTCGCGAGGCGGCACGCGGCATCCGCCCGATCATCGGGGTCAACATCGGCAAGAGCCGGGTGGTCGATGTGGACGATGCGATCCCCGACTACCTCGCCAGCACGCGGCTGCTCGCACCGCATGCCGACTATCTCGTGGTCAATGTGAGTTCGCCGAACACTCCCGGGCTCCGCGGGCTTCAGGAGCTCGACAAGCTCGCCCCTCTGCTCGAGGCGGTGCACAGGGCTGCGGGGGCCGTCCCCGTGCTGGTCAAGATCGCGCCCGACCTCACCGACGACGAGGTGCGAAGGATCGCGGATCTCGTGGTCCGCCTCGGGCTGGGTGGCATCATCGCGACCAATACGACGCTCTCGCGCGAGGGGCTGACGACGCCGACCGCCGAGGTGGCCGCGATGGGTGCGGGTGGCCTGTCCGGTCCGCCCCTGGCCCGGCGCGCCCTCGAGGTGCTGAGGCTGCTGCGCGAGGCCGTTCCCGCCGAGCTGTGCCTGATCTCGGTGGGCGGGGTAGAGTCCGGCGCCGACGTGGCGGCGCGTTTGGATGCCGGCGCAACCCTGGTGCAGGGCTACACGGCGTTTCTGTACCGCGGCCCGTTCTGGGCGTCCGCGGTCAACAGGGAGCTGGTGAAGCTCAGCCGGGGTACTGCCCGCGCTTGACCTGCGGCTTCGGCAGGCGCAGCGGCCGCAGCTGAATCGCGCGCATGAACGCATACCAGCGCAGGCCGCGCTCGAGCTTGTCCTTGCCGTATTTCTCGCCGAGCCGGGTGACGATCCGCTGACCCATCCAGATGCCGTCGGCGACGACGACCAGCAGAATCAGCCAGACCGCGATGAGGGCGATGCTCGAGTACACCGGCGGCAAGATGTAGGTCAGGATCACGACGACGAGCACGGGCATCAGCACCTCGCCGAGGCTGAACCGCGCGTCGACGAAGTCGCGGACGAATCGCTTCTGCGGACCCTTGTCGCGAGCCGGAAGGTATTTGTCCTCACCGCGCGCCATGCCGACCCGCGCCCGGTCGCGCTGCGCGGCCTGCAGATCGCGCGACTGGCGGGCCGCGAGCCGCCGGTCGCTCGGAACCAGGGGCTGCTTGCGCGCGGCCTCCTGCTGCTTGCGCGTGGGAGTGGGGCGCCCCTTCGCCGCCGGAGCCTCGACCGGGGCCTCGCTGGCGGACGCGCTGTCCGCCGCTCGGTCGGGATCGGCGCTGGCAGCCGTTGCTTTGGGGATCCGTGCCACGGTGGGGGTCCTTGCTCTCGTGTGGTGTTTAGATTACCCGCATGGCTTCGCACCACGCTTCCACGTCCTCATCCGCATCAGCACCCGAGACGTCACCGCACGCCGATGGCCTTCGGGAGGCGGTTCAGGCTGGTCTGCCGTCGGCCATCGCCGAGTTGTCGACCCTGGTTCGCATCCCGTCCGTCTCGTGGGACGGATTCGACCCCGAGCACGTGCGGGCCAGCGCCGAGCGGGTGGCCGAGTTGGCGCGCGAGACGGGCGTGTTCGACAGCGTCGAGGTCATCCAGGAGCCCATCCCCGCCGACGCCGTCTCGGGAGCCGGCAAGCTCGGCCTGCCTGCCGTGCTGGCGCGCCGTGCCGCGCGCAACGGCCGACCGACCGTGCTGTTGTACGCGCACCACGACGTGCAGCCGGAGGGCGATGAGGCGCACTGGGATTCGAAGCCGTTCGAGCCCACCCTTCTCGGTGACCGCCTCTACGGGCGCGGCGTCGCGGATGACAAGGCGGGCGCGATCACGCACATCGCCGCCATCCGCGCGCTGACCTCCGTGCTCGGAGCCGAGCCGGACGTCGGCATCGTGCTGTTCGCCGAGGGCGAGGAGGAGTTCGGCTCCCGTTCTCTTCCGACCATCCTCGAGCGGTACCACGACCAGCTGGCCGCCGACGCGATCGTCGTCGCCGACGGCGGAAACTGGAATCTCACGTCCCCCGGCCTCACCGTTGCGCTCCGCGGGGCGGTGGCCTTCAATCTCCGGGTGTCGACCCTCGACCACGCCTCGCACTCGGGCATGTTCGGCGGTCAGGTGCCGGATGCGATGCTCGCGGCGATCGAGCTGCTCGCCACCCTCTGGAACAAGGACGGCTCGGTCGCGGTCACGGGGCTGACCTCGCACCAGGCCGAGACGCCCGAGTACGGCGAAGACACGTTGCGCGACGAGACCGGGCTGCTCGAGGGCGTCACACCGATCGGCACCGGCGACATCCTGTCTCGGGCCTGGTACCAGCCCTCCATCACGGTCACCGGGATCGACGCCCCCTCGGTGAAGAACGCCTCGAACACTCTGGTCCCGAGCGTCCGCGTGCGGATCAGTGCCCGGGTCGCGCCCGGCCAGGACGACCGCGCGGCGTTCGAGGCGATCTCGGCGCACCTGTTCGAGCACGTTCCGTTCGGGGCGCAGCTGTCGATCGAAGACCTCGACCTGGGCCAGCCGTTCCTGGTGGATGCCAGCGGCTGGGCTGCCGAGGATGCTCTCGCCGCGATGAACGAGGCGTACGGCGCCGAGGCCGTGCAGATGGGGTCCGGAGGCTCGATCCCGTTCATCGCGGACCTGGTCGAGCGCTACCCGAACGCGCAGATCCTGATCACCGGCGTCGAAGACCCCGACACCCGGGCCCACAGCCCGAACGAGTCGCTTCACCTGCCGACGCTGCAGCACGCCATCCTGACTGAGGCGCTCCTGCTGGCCAGGATGAATTCGCGAACGCTGTAGCCCGCGAAGGTCAGGCATGCCGTCGTACACTGGACGACATGTCCGACACGATGACCGCCACAGGCAGTGCTCCTGCGCCCACTTCCGAGCCAGCTACGCATGGCGTGAAGCTCTCCGATGTTGCCGCTGACAAGGTCCGCAGCCTGCTCGAGCAGGAGGGTCGCGACGACCTGCGTCTTCGCGTCGCCGTGCAGCCCGGCGGATGCTCAGGGCTCATCTACCAGCTCTACTTCGACGAGCGCCTGCTCGACGGCGACACGACGGCCGATTTCGGGGGAGTCGAGGTCGTCGTCGACCCGATGAGCGTTCCCTACCTCGACGGCGCATCCATCGACTTCGAAGACACCATCCAGAAGCAGGGCTTCACCATCGACAACCCGAACGCGGGGGGCAGCTGCGCCTGCGGAGATTCTTTCCACTGAGCCATCGAACACGCTGTATCGAAGGCCCTCGCCGGGAAGGCGGGGGCCTTCCTCCGTTGTAGAGTGGAACAGAATCAGCCCCACGCTCGAGAGGTTTCAGGTGCGCTCCAACCGCCCCCACGCGAAGTCGTCCGTGAACCGGCGGCCGCGTCGATCTCGCTTGGCCCGATGGGCTCTGCTCCCCATCGGCGGTGCCGTCGCCCTCGTGCTCGCGGGCTGCTCGCAGCAGCAACTGGCCGGCTTCCTCCCGGGTGGCCCCGGTGTGACCAACCAGACCGGCCGGATCACCGGGCTCTGGGTCACCTCGTGGATCGTGCTGCTGGGCGTGGGCCTCCTCACGTGGGGCCTCATCATCTGGGCCGCCGTGGTCTACCGTCGGCGCAAGGGCCAGACCGGTCTGCCGGTGCAGCTGCGCTACAACCTGCCGATCGAGATCTTCTACACGATCGTGCCGCTCATCCTGGTGCTGGGCTTCTTCGCGTTCACGGCTCGCGACCAAGCTGCCATCGAGGCGAACCCCGGCCACCCCGACGTCAAGATCGAGGTGTTCGGCAAGCGCTGGTCGTGGGACTTCAACTACCTCGACGAGAAGGTGTATTCGCCGGGGGTGCAGGTGCAGAACCGCCTCAATCCCGACGGCAGTGTCGACCTGAGCAAGCTGCCGACGCTGTACCTGCCGGTGAACAAGAAGGTGCAGATCGACATCGAGTCCCGCGATGTCGCGCATGACTTCTGGGTGATCGACTTCTTGTACAAGAAAGACGTCATCCCGTCGCAGGTCAACCACATGTACTTCATCCCCGAGAAGATCGGCACCTATCAGGGCAAGTGCGCAGAGCTCTGCGGCGAGTATCACGCTGACATGCTCTTCCAGGTGAAGGTCGTGTCGGAAGCCGACTACGAGCAGCACATCCAAGATTTGAAGGATCTGGGTCAGGTCGGTCGACTCGGCCCCGACGTCAATACGAACACCAACCTGCCGGGCAACGGCAGCACGACAGAGGGCTAGGTCGATGAGCACCGCAACAGCACCTGCCACCTTGAGCCCCGCACCCACGACCACGGTCAACGGGGGCGCCAAGGTCGAGCGCAAGGGCAACATCGTGGTCAAGTGGATCACCACCACCGACCACAAGACGATCGGGTACCTCTACCTGATCACCTCGTTCGTCTACTTCTGCATCGGCGGCGTGCTTGCCCTGGTGATGCGCGCCGAGTTGTTCACCCCGGGGCTGGATGTGGTGGGCTCCAACGAGCAGTACAACCAGCTGTTCACGATGCACGGCACGATCATGCTGCTGTTGTTCGCGACGCCGCTGTTCGCGGGGTTTGCCAACGTGGCGATGCCCCTGCAGATCGGCGCACCGGACGTGGCCTTCCCGCGACTCAACGCCTTCGCCTACTGGCTCTACTTCTTCGGCGCGCTGGTCACGATGGGCGGCTTCTTGACCCCTCAGGGAGCTGCGGCATTCGGTTGGACGGCGTATGCGCCGCTCTCGAGCACCACCTTCACGCCGGGCCTGGGCGGCAATCTGTGGGTCTTCGGCCTGGCCATGACCGGATTCGGCACGATTCTCGGCGCCGTGAACTTCATCACGACGATCATCACCATGCGCGCCCCCGGCATGACCATGTTCCGGATGGCGATCTTCACCTGGAACATCCTGGTCACCTCGATCCTGGTGCTCGTCGCCTTCCCGGTGCTCGCGGTCGCCCTGTTCGGCCTCGGCGCCGACCGGGTGTTCGGGTCGCACCTGCTGGATCCGGCGAACGGCGGCACGATCCTCTGGCAGCACCTGTTCTGGTTCTTCGGGCACCCCGAGGTCTACATCATCGCGATCCCGTTCTTCGGAATCATCTCCGATGTGATCCCGGTGTTCAGCCGCAAGCCGGTGTTCGGCTATAAGACGCTGGTCTACGCGACCATTGCGATCTCCGCTCTGTCGGTGACGGTGTGGGCGCACCACATGTACGTGACCGGTTCGGTGCTCCTGCCGTTCTTCTCGCTGATGACGATGCTCATCGCGGTGCCCACCGGCGTGAAGATCTTCAACTGGATCGGCACCATGTGGCGGGGATCGGTCACCTTCGAGACGCCGATGCTGTGGGCGATCGGATTCCTGGTCACCTTCACCTTCGGCGGTCTGACCGGCGTGATCCTGGCGTCCCCGCCGCTCGACTTCCATGTCTCTGACACGTATTTCGTCGTCGCACACTTCCACTATGTGGTGTTCGGAACAGTCGTGTTCGCGATGTTCTCGGGCTTCTACTTCTGGTGGCCGAAGTGGACAGGCCGCATGCTGAACGAGCGGCTCGGCAAGATCCACTTCTGGTTGCTGTTCATCGGGTTCCACACCACGTTCCTGATCCAGCACTGGCTCGGCGTGATCGGCATGCCCCGCCGCTACGCGAGCTACCTGCCCAGCGATGGGTTCACCTGGATGAACCAGCTGTCGACAGTCGGCGCCGCGATCCTGGGCCTGTCGATGCTCCCCTTCCTCATCAACGTCTACATCACGGCTCGGTACGCGCCCAAGGTGACGGTGGATGACCCGTGGGGCACGGCTCGCTCGCTCGAGTGGGCAACGTCGTGCCCTCCGCCGCGGCACAACTTCACGTCGATTCCGCGCATCCGTTCCGAGTCACCTGCGTTCGACCTGCATCACCCCGAGGTGGGCGTCCCAGGGGTGGTGGGCGTCGGCGCTGGAAAAGACGTGCCGACCGTCGACATGGCCTCAGGAGAGGTGAAGTAGCCCATGCGCGCGAACAGGAACATGTTCTGGATCCTCGGGGCCTTCTTCTGGCTGGCCGACGTGGCCTACGTCGTCTGGTCGCTGTTCGGATCCGAGCACCACGAGGTCGAGTGGGTCGGCGCCGTCGGGATGGGGTTGTCGGGCATCTTCGCGTTCTTCCTCGCCTTCTACCTGGGCCGCACGCACGCGGCGCAAGGCGGTGAGGGCCCGTCCGACCTGGTAGACGCCAACATCGACGACGGCGATCCCGAGATGGGCAACTTCAGCCCGTGGAGCTGGTGGCCGTTCGTGCTCGGACTCGCGCTGGCTCTGGTCTTCCTCGGTTTCGCCGTCGGCACCTGGATCTCATTCATCGGCGCCCCGATCGTGATCGTGGCGGTCATCGGCTGGTACTTCGAGTACTACCGCAACAACTTCGCACGCTGAGCCGGCCGTGATCCGCGAGGCGCGCCCGGGCGACGAGGAGGGCCTCTTCGCCCTGGTGGGCATGCTCGGCCATGCTCTTCCTCCGGAGCGCTCAGCATTCGATGCCACGATCGCGTCGTACTTCGCCGGAGAGCAGTCGAGCGTCGTGCTCTACGTCTTCGAGGGCGAGGGCGGCGTGCTCCAGGGCTACGCGCTGACGACCATCGTGCCCCTGCTGGCGACCAACGGTCCCTCGGCGCAGTTGCAGGAGTTGGTGGTGGATCCGGCGTCTCGTGGGCTCGACATCGGCACCCAGCTCGTCCGTGCGGTGGAGGCCGAGTGCGAGCGCCGCGGCGTCACCCAGCTCACGGTTGCCAGCCGCCGCGCAGGCGGTTTCTACGACCGGCTCGGCTTTCACGAGAGCGCCGAGTACATGCGGAGATTGTTCTAGCGCGCCTTCGCGGTTGTGACGCGCTTCGTGTGGCGTGGGACGAGCGCTCAGATGCGGCTGCGTACGTCTCCTCCTCCCGGAGCGGGCACCGAGCTGGCGGTCGTCTTCGGCACGCACGCTATGCGTTGTCGTGCGCCAGTTCGCGGCTTCGTAGAACCGCTCAGTCCGGCTCCGTACCGGACGGGGCGCTCTGAGCTACCACGGAACGCCGAAGACCCGGCAGTGATGACTGCCGGGCCTTCCGTGACTCACGTTCAGTGGTGCGAGAGCGCCTCGATCTCGGTGCGCGTTACCGGGGCGATCCGATCCTCGAAGAACCAGCTCGACATGCGGGCCCGAACTCGGTCGCGTGCCGTGATCCTGCCGTGCTTGTCGGGGCGCAGCATGATCGGCGCGTAGTCGTCGAAGCTCACCAGCTTCCAGCGCTCGTAGTCCGAGAGCTGCTCGTGCACCTCGACGTACTCACCGCCAGGCAGGCGAACGATGCGGCCCGACTCGAAGCCGTGCAAGGCGATCTCACGATCCTTCTTCTGCAGGCCGACGCAGATCCGCTTCGTCACGAGGTAGGCGACAACCGGCCCCAGGAAGACGAGAACCTGAAGCGTCGTGATGACCGACTCGATCGAGAGTCGGAAGTGCGTCGCGATCAGGTCGGAACTGGCCGCGGCCCACAGCACCGCGTAGAAGGTGACGCCGGCGGCGCCGATCGCGGTTCGGACCGGGGCGTTGCGCGGACGATCGGCGATGTGGTGCTCGCGCTTGTCACCGGTCACCCAGGCCTCGAAGAACGGGTACGCCGCCACCACGACGAGGAAGACGATGAGCACGAGGATCGGGATGAGGATGTTCATCGAGACCGTGTACGGGCCGAGCATGAACTCCCAGCCGTGCGGGATGAGCCGCAGCGCGCCATCGGCGAACCCGATGTACCAGTCAGGCTGCGTGCCGGCCGAAATGGGCGAGGGGTCGTATGGCCCGTAGACCCAGATCGGGTTGATCGTGACGAACGACGCGGTCAGCATGATCACGCCGAAGATGATGAAGAAGAACCCGCCGGCCTTCGCCGCGAACACCGGCATGATCGGCACCCCGACGACGTTGCCCTCTGTGCGACCGGGGGCGGCGAACTGCGTGTGCTTATTGACGATCAGCAGCACCAGGTGGATCCCGAGCGCCGCAACCAGGATCGCCGGCAGCAGGAGGATGTGCAGGCTGTAGAGGCGCCCGATGATTGCTGTGCCCGGGAACTCACCGCCGAAGAGCAGATACGAGATCCAGGTGCCCACCACGGGGATGCCCTTGACCATGCCGTCGATGATCCGAAGACCGTTGCCCGACAGGAGGTCATCGGGCAGCGAGTAGCCCGTGAAGCCCTCGGCCAGAGCCAGCACGAAGAGCGTGAAGCCGATGATCCAGTTGAGCTCGCGCGGCTTGCGGAAAGCACCCGTGAAATAGATGCGCAGCATGTGCAGCCCGATGGAGGCCACGAACAGCAAGGCCGCCCAGTGGTGCACCTGCCGCAGCAGCAGCCCGCCGCGGATGTCGAAGCTGATGTTGAGCGTCGATGACATCGCCGTGGACATCTGGATGCCCTTCAGCGGCGCATAGGAGCCGTCGTAGGTGACCACGGCTCCCGACGGCTGGAAGAAGAACGTCAGGAACGACCCACTCAGCAGGATGACGACGAAGCTGTACAGGGCCACCTCGCCGAGCATGAACGACCAGTGATCGGGGAAGATCTTGCGTCCGAGCTCCTTGACGAGCCCCGAGATGCTGGTGCGCTCGTCGATGTAGTTCGAGGCCCAGTTGGTGAGTTTCATGCCGGGCCCGAGCGGGGCCTCATCCTGGTTCAGACCGGGTGTGGCGGATGGTGCTGTGGTGTTGACGGTCAATGTTCCCGCTCCCAGAAACTCGGGCCGACGGGCTCGTGGAAGTCGCTCTGAGCGACGAGATAGCCCTCGGAATCGATGGTGATCGGCAGCTGCGGCAGCGGCCGCTTGGCAGGTCCGAAGATGACCTGGGCCTCGTGCGTGATGTCGAACTGCGACTGATGGCACGGGCACAGCAGATGGTGGGTCTGCTGCTCGTAGAGCGCGACCGGGCACCCGACGTGCGTACAGATCTTCGAGTAGGCGACGATGCCCTTGTAGTTCCAGGTCTCGCGGCCCTTCGACACGTGCAGGTCTTCGGGCTTGAGACGCATGAGCAGCACGGCGGCCTTGGCCTTCTGCTCGAGCTTGTCTTCGCGGTCGTTGAGACCGTCGGGGATGACGTGGAACACGGAGCCCAGGGTGACCTCGGACGCCAGGATCGGAGTGCCCGTCGGGTCTTTGGTGAGCCGCGTGCCCTTCTTCCAGATCGTGTGCTTCAGGAGGTCGTTCGGGTCGGCGGCCGGAGCCAGGTCGCGGAAGACCACGATGCCCGGCAGCGGGAAGAGCACCAGCGCGCCGATCAGGGTGTTGCGGATCAGCCGGCGGCGCGTCCAGCCCGACTCCTTGTTGCCGAGGTGGAACACCTCGATCGCCTTGGCGCGGGTCTCGTCGGAGCCTCGGGTGCCGTGCCGGAGCTCGACCAGGTCGTGACCGTCCATCAGGGCCTTGGCCCAGTGCACGGCCCCGAACCCGATGCCGAACAGGCCGAGGGCGAGGCCGAGACCGAGCAGGAAGGTGTTGGTGCGCACCGATCCGGTGTCACCCGGAGTGATGGGGAAGATGATGTATGCGGCGATGGCCGCGACACTGCCCAGCATCGACAAGCCGAACATCATGCCGACGCGGCGCGAGTTGGCGGCATCCTTCTTCGGATCCAGCTCTGACACCCGCGGACGGAACGGCGGGAACCCGGGGTTCTCGATCCGGTCCGACGTCACGATGGCGGTGCCCGGCGACACGCTGGCGTCGTACTTCTCGACGTCGGTGCCGTGATCGGCGACCTGGTCAGCCATTCGCTATCCCTTTCCGGTGGTGCACGTCAGTTGGACTTGGCGGTCAGCCACACAGTGATGGCGACGACCGAGCCGAGGGCGAAGATCCAGACGAAGAGGCCCTCGGACACCGGGCCCAGATTGCCCAGGTCGAGGCCGCCCGGAGAGGGGTGCTTGTCGAGGTACTTCAGGTAGGAGATGATGTTCGCCTTGTCGGCGGGGGTGATATTGAGGTCGTTGAAGACCGGCATGTTCTGGGGGCCGGTGACCATGGCTTCGTAGATGTGCTTGGCCGATACTCCGCTCAGGGAGGGGGCGTACTTGCCCTGGGTGAGCGCACCGCCTGCTCCTGCGACGTTGTGGCACATGGCGCAGTTCACGCGGAAGAGTTCGGCGCCGGCGGCGACATCGCCGTTGCCCTGCAGATACGCCGAGTCGGGGATGGACGGGCCGGGGCCCAGCGAGGCGACATAGGTGGCCAACGCTGCGATCTGCGCGTCGGTGAATTGCACCGGCTTCTGCTCGATCTGCGGGCCGGAAGCCGCGGCAGGCATGCGACCCGTGCCGACCTGGAAGTCGACCGAGGCGGCGCCGACGCCGATCAGGGTCGGGGCGACGGCGGACCCCTGGGCGTTGAGTCCGTGGCAGCTCGCGCAGTTGGCGGCGAAGAGCTTCTGGCCCTCGGACACCATCGAACTGACCTGCGAGGAGGTCTCTGCCGTCGCGCTCGTGGTGAACAGGGCGTAGGCACCGCCGGTGGCGAGCAGTCCGATCACCAGCAGGGAGACGGAGGCCAGCGGCGAACGGCGACCTGCGCGGGCTGAGGGAGTTGCTGTCTTCGCCATGTGGAGGAAATGATCCGTTCTGAGTGCTGTGTGGTCGCGCGTCGAAGTTATTTGAGGATGTAGATCACGAGGAACAGGCCGATCCACACCACGTCGACGAAATGCCAGTAATACGAGACGGCGATCGCGGTCGTGGCCTCGCGGTGGGTGAAGTCCTTGACCGCGAACGCGCGGCCGATGCAGAGCAGGAAGGCCATCAGCCCGCCGGTGACGTGCAGGGCGTGGAAGCCGGTCGTCAGGTAGAAGGCCGAGCCGTAGGAGTCGGAAGTGAACCCGATGTGCTCACTGACCAGGTTTGCGTATTCGAAGACCTGGCCGCTCACGAACACGGCGCCCAGGGCGAAGGTCACGAAGAACCACTCGATCATGCCCCACCTCCAGAACTGGAGGAGGCTGCCGGTGCGCCGGCGCTGCAGCCGCTCGGCCGCGAAGACGCCGGCCTGGGCGGTGAACGACGACGAGACCAGCACGAGCGTGTTGGCGAGCGCGTAGGGCACGTTGAGGTGCGCCGTCTGCTGCAGCCAGAGGCCCGGCGATGTCGAACGGAGGGTGAAGTAGACCGCGAACAGGCCCGCGAAGAACATGACCTCGCTGCCGAGCCACACGATCACGCCGACCTGAGTCACGTTCGGCCGGTTGATGACCGAGGTGCCCGGTGCGCTGGTGAGGGAGGTGGACGTCACCCTTCCATTATGGTCGATTTCGTCGGCGGGTGATTCCATTCGGGGCGGGTCGCTACGATCGAGCCCATGCCGACCGAACTCACCTGGCCAGCAGTTCTCACCCAGCTTCTTGCGGGCGCCGACCTGTCGATTGCCGAGGCGTCATGGGCCATGGAAGAGGTCATGGCGGGGAGGGCGACCCCGTCGCAATTGGGCGGGTTCCTGGTCGCACTGCGCGCCAAGGGCGAGACCGTCGACGAGATCGTCGGATTTCGGGATGCCATCCTGGCCAACGCCCGGCCGCTCGACGTTGACCCGATGGCCCTCGACATCGTGGGCACGGGCGGAGATCGCTTCGGCACGGTGAACGTGTCGACGATGTCGTCGATCGTCGCCGCGGCGGCCGGCGCGAAGGTCGTCAAACACGGCAACAAGGCGGCGTCATCGGCATCGGGTTCGTCGGACGTGCTGGCCGCGCTGGGCATCGACCTCGAGCTGCCGCCCGAGCGGGTCGCGGCGATTCTCGATGAGGTCGGCATCACCTTCGTGTTCGCCGCCCTGTTCCACCCGGGATTCAAGAACGCCGGGCCGACGCGCGCCGAACTCGGCGTTCCGACCGTGTTCAACTTCCTCGGGCCGCTGTCGAACCCGGCGCGCGCCGAGGCGTCGGCGGTCGGTGTTGCGCACCTCGACAAGGTGCCGCTGATCGTGGGCGTGTTCCAGACCCGGGGAGCAACCGCCCTGGTGTTCCGGGGCGACGACGGTCTCGACGAGCTGTCGACGACGGGGCACAGCCACCTGTGGGAGGTCTCGCGCGGGTCGGTGACCGAGCACGATCTCGATCCAGCCGATCTGGGGCTGAAGCGATCATCACTCGACGAGCTGCGGGGCGGGGATGCCGCCCACAACGCCGACATCGCCCGACGGGTGCTCGCCGGCGAGAGCGGCCCGGTTCGCGACATCGTGCTGCTCAACACCGCGGCAGGCCTCGTCTCGTGGGAGCTGGCGCACGACCACACGCTCGCTGAACAGGACATCCGCTCGCGGTTCCGCGACAAGATGGCGGTCGCCGCCGAGACCATCGACTCGGGTGCAGCGGCCGCGAAGCTCGAGGCGTGGGTGGCGGCGACGCGCAGGGACTAGCGGCTCCGACGCGCAGATCGACGCCCGAATCTGGTACGACAATGTCGAATCCGGATAGCATGCCCACGTGCCCGGACGCATCCAGTCGGTTGAGCGAGCAGCGGCGATCCTCAACCTCCTCGCCTCGGGCAGTCGACGCCTCGGAGTCGTCGAGCTCGCGAAGTTCCTCGACCTGCCCAAGGGGACGGTCCACGGCATCCTGGCCACGCTCGCGCACATCGGCTTCGTCGAGCAGGACCGGATCACCGGCAAGTACCAGCTCGGCGCGACGCTGCTGCACCTCGGCAACAGCTACCTGGACGTCAACGAGCTGAGGACTCGCGCCATCAACTGGGCCGACTCTCTGGCGTCGCGCAGCCGGGAAGCCGTGCAGATCGGTGCCCTCCACGACGGCAAGGTGCTCATCGTGCACCACGTGTTCCGGCCGGATGACAGCGTGCAGGCCCTGCAGGTCGGTGCTCTGCTGCCCGCGCACGCCACCGCGCTGGGCAAGGTTCTGGTCGCCAACGACCCGGGCCGCGAGCCGGACACCGAGGACTGGGCGGCCGTCACCGAACGGACCATCGTGGAGCCCGCCGTGCTCGACAGCGAATTCGATCGCATCCTGGCGCAGGGCTGGGCGCCCGAGATCGAAGAACTCGTCGTGGGGGAGGCGGCGATCGCCGCCCCGATCCGCGACGATCGCAATCTCGTCGTCGGTGCGATCGGGATCCGGGGGGCGATGGAGCGGCTGTGCGCCGACCAGGACACCGTGCGCGCCGAACTGGTCGCGTTCGTTCGGGACGCGGCGCGCGCCGTCTCCCGGGATCTCGGCGCCCACCGGTGGTGATCTGCCGAGAGTTTGACAGCCTGGGAAACCACCGAGTAAGAAAGAGCCCAGGTTCGACATTGTCGAACAGGGTTGGCACGAGGTGATCGCCAACGGGCGATTTCTCGACGGAGAGGACTACGTGACAACGAAGCGCTACATCGCGGCGATCGACCAGGGGACCACCTCCAGTCGTTGCATCGTCTTCGACGCGGACGGAAGCATCGTCAGCGTCGCGCAGAAGGAGCACGAGCAGATCTTCCCCAAGCCGGGATGGGTCGAGCACGATGCCCTCGAGATCTGGGCGAACGTGCAGGAGGTCGTCGAGGAGGCGATCGAGGAGGCCGAGCTGAAGCCGGCGGACATCGCGGCGATCGGCATCACCAATCAGCGCGAGACGACCGTCGTCTGGGAGCGCGCAACCGGCAAGCCGGTCTACAACGCCATCGTCTGGCAGGACACCCGAACCGACCAGCTCGTCAAAGAGCTCAGCGAAACCATCGGCCGCGAGCACCTCCTGGAACGCACCGGCCTGCCGCCCGCAACGTACTTCGCCGGTCCGAAGCTGCTCTGGCTGCTCGAGAACGTCGAGGGATTGCGCGACCGGGCGGAGCGCGGCGAGCTGCTGTTCGGAACCATGGACACCTGGATCATCTGGAACCTCACCGGGGGAGCCGACGGCGGCACCCACGTCACCGATGTCACCAACGCCAGTCGCACCATGCTCATGAACCTCGAGACGCTGAGCTGGGATCCGTCGCTGCTGGAGCAGTTGCACATTCCCGCGCAGGTGCTGCCCGCGATCGTCTCGTCGTCCGAGGTCTACGACGAGTGCGTCGGCTTTCTCGGGGGCGTGCCGGTCGCGGGAGCGCTCGGCGACCAGCATGCTGCCCTGTTCGGCCAGACGGCCTTCAACACGGGGGACATCAAGAGCACCTACGGAACGGGCAGCTTTCTGCTGCTGAACACGGGTTCGAAGCCGGTGCCGTCGAAGCACGGGCTGATCACGACGGTCGCCTACCAGATCGGCGACCAGCCGGCGGTCTACGCGCTCGAGGGGTCGATCGCGGTCACCGGCGCCCTCGTGCAGTGGTTCCGCGACCGGCTCGGGGTGATCTCCAAGGCCAGTGAGATCGAGACCCTCGCGCTCTCGGTGGAGGACAACGGAGGCTGCTACTTCGTGCCGGCGTTCTCGGGGCTGTTCGCCCCGTACTGGCGCAGCGATGCCCGTGGCGTGATCGCCGGACTCACCGGGTACATCACCAAGGCGCATCTGGCGCGGGCCGTGCTCGAAGCATCCGCCTGGCAGACCCGCGAGGTGGTCGACGCCATGGTCGCCGACACCGGCATCGAGCTCAGCGAGTTGAAGGTGGATGGCGGGATGACCGCCAACAACCTCCTGATGCAGACCCTGGCCGACGCCCTGAACGTGACGGTGGTGCGGCCGATGGTGGCAGAGACCACCTGCCTCGGAGCCGCATACGCGGCAGGGCTCGCGGTCGGCTTCTGGCCGGATCTCGACAGCCTTCGGCACAACTGGCACCGCGCCGCGCAGTGGACACCCGAGATCGACGAGGCCCGCCGCGCCCACGAATACCACAACTGGAAGAAGGCCGTTCAGCGCACCCTCGGCTGGGTCGAGGACGACGAACCGACCAGTTGATCCGACGTCCCGCGCACCCCTGGGCGGGCTTTGCAACACAATCCAATGAAGGGTAAATCTCAGATGACGATCATCAAGTCATCCGTACGGCTGTGGGCAACGCTGGCCATCGCCGTCGGACTCGTGCTGTTGGGCGGAGGCCTGGCTGCATGGACGCAGACCGCGGGCGGCGCCGTGCAGGTTCGTGACACCAGCTTCGTGGGCACGGACGGCCACATCATCGCGGCCAAGCTCTATGTGCCGACCGGTGCGAGCACCAAGAATAAGGTTCCGGCGATCCTCGCGGTGCACGGGTACATCAACACCAACGAGACGCAGGATGCCTTCGCGATCGAGTTGTCGCGTCGCGGATACGCCGTTCTCTCGATCGACCAGTACGGGCACGGCAACTCCGACCCCGCTGCGTTCTTCGCGGGCTACGGCGGGCCGGCCGCTCTCGCCTATCTGCGGACCTTCGACTTCGTCGATGTGAACAACATCGGCCTCGAGGGCCACTCGATGGGCGGCTGGACCGTGGTGAGCGCCGCGGCCGCCATTCCGGATGGCTACAAGTCGGTGGTGCTGGAAGGCTCGTCGGTCGGCGGCGGAGTCGCGCCGGAAGGCACGACGACGTTCCCGAAGAACGTGAAGGTCGTCTACGGCACCTGGGAGCAGTTCTCCCAGCTGATGTGGGACGTCGCCAGCCCCTCGCAGATGCAGTCGGGCAGCAAGCTCGAGAAGTTCTTCGGCACCGACACCCCGGTCAAGGCCGGAACCGTCTACGGAAGCATCGCTGACGGAACCGCACGCGAGGTCGTGCGCCCGGTGACCGACCACCCCGGCTTGACGTTCAACGTGGACGCGGTCGATCAGGCGGTGCAGTGGTTCGCCAAGACGCTCGACGGCGGACACTCCGCTGCCGGACAGGTGTGGTGGCTCAAGGAGCTCGGCACCCTGATCGCCTTCATCGGCGGCATCCTGTCGATCTTCGCCGTGGGCGGCCTGCTGCTGCGCGCGCCCTTCTTCGCCTCGCTGCGTGCGGCGGCGCCGGTGGCTGCGGTCACGAGTTCGCGCCGTGGCTGGCTGATCGGCGCCGTGCTGACGGCCGGCATCCCGGCTCTGACGTTCTACTGGTTCAACAACTTCGGCGCGCAGTACGTGCCCGCCAGTGCGCTGTTCCCGCAGAACCTCACCTCGGGGATCATGGTCTGGGCCCTGTTCAACGGCCTGATCGGATTGGCGATCCTGATCATCACGCATTTCGTCACGCGTCGATCGACCAAGAGGACGATCCGGGAGTACGGATTCACGACGCCCGCGGGATTCAGCTGGCGTGTTGTCGGCAAGTCGGCTCTGGTGGCCGTGGGCAGCGTGGGCTTCGCCTACCTGCTGCTGGTCATCTCCGACTGGCTGTTCAAGACCGACTTCCGGCTCTACATCCTGCAGTTGCACATCCTGAACGGCACGCACTTCGTGATGTTCCTGGTGTACCTCGTCCCGTTCACGCTGTTCTTCCTGATGCTCGCGGCCGGACTGCACAGCACCGGTCGTTGGGCCGGGCGGAAGGCGAGCGTGCGCAGCGAGATGATCGCGGCGGCGATCGTGCTTCCGATCGGCATCCTGGTGATGATCCTGGTCGACATGCTCCCGCTGGTCGCGGGCGGGTCGCTGCTCTCCGGGCAGTTCCTGCTGGTGATCGTGGCGTACCCGTTCGTTCCGGTGCTGGCGATCATCGGCGTGCTGATGACGTACTTCTTCCACAAGACCGGCCTGGTCTACGTGGGGGCGTTCGCCGCGGCGCTGCTGGTCACCTGGAACATCGTGGGCGGCGAGGCCGAGCAGTTCGACTTCACCGAATGGGGCGGGATCCCGCAGTTCCTGCGGGTCATCCTGCCGCTGCTGGTCGGCCTCGCGCTCATCATCGGCGCACTGGTCTGGCGCAGCCGGGCGCGCAAGGCAGGCATCTACTACACGGATGGCGACATGCTGCCCGTGGCGGATGCACCTGCTGAGTCGGCCGCCTCCTCGTCGGCGTCGTCGAAGGCGGCGAAGGCGAAGAAGTAGTCCACCGATGCGAACGGGGTCCGCGTCGATGACGCGGGCCCCGTTCTCGTATGGGTCGGCTGCCTACTGGGCGAGCTCGACCTGGTGCAGGGCCGCGAGATCGGTGGTGACCTCCGCGACCTCCTGCTTCTGGCGGAGAGCACTCCACCCGAGAACGTCGCCGATCAGGGCGGCCAACTCCTCGAGCAACGGCACCGTCACCCGGCCGACGAACGCGGTGCTGGTGCGCCGGTAGATGACGTCGGCGAGGTGCACGACCTGCTCGTGGCGCGCCAGGTAACGCACCTCGTCGGTGCTGTAGCCGTCGAGGTGCGCCAGGGGAGCATCCTTTTCGGTGAACGAGTCGATGATCGCCTCGGCAACGGTGCCGTAACGGTCGAGCAGGCGAGCCGCGTGCTCGGCTCCGACCTTCGCCGAATGGGACTCGATCCAGGCCGCGCGCGCGTCGGCCGTCCGCGGGTAGTCCTTGCCCCCGCCGATCGCGAGTGTCGCGGTGCTCACGGGGTGGGGCGCCCCCAGGCGCGCCAGCGCGAGTGCGGCCATGTGCTCGCCGAGGGCACGGAAGGTCGTCCACTTGCCGCCGACGAGGCTGAGCAGCAGGCCGCCGTCGTTCAGCTCGGCCGGTTCGATCCGGTAGTCGCGCGACACGAAGCCGGGCGCCTCGTCGTCGTGGCGGGGAAGCGGCCGGATGCCCGAGAAGCGATAGACGATCTGGCTGCGCTCCAGCTCGATGTTCGGCAGCACGTGGTGCACGAGTTCGAAGAAGTAGTCGACCTCTTCCTCGGTGCAGACCACCGGCTGTCTCGGGTCGGCGTCGATGTCGGTCGTGCCGACCATCACCCGGCCCTTGAGCGGGTAGATCAGCACGATGCGCCCGTCGTCGTTCTCGAAGAACAGCTCCCGGCCCCGAGTCGCGGCGAGCAGCTCGGGATGCTCGAGGACGATGTGCGAGCCCTTGGTCCCGCCCATGTACCGGCTCGGCATGCCCAGCTCGCCGTTGGTGATGTCGGTCCACGGCCCTGTCGTGTTGATGACGACCTTCGCGCTCATGGTGAACTCGTGGCCGCTGACGACGTCGCGCAGCCGGACCTCGGAGTGCTGCATCCCGACCACTTCGACGTAATTGGCGGCACGTCCGTGGCCGGTCGCCACCCCGTCGAGGAGGACATCGAGGGCGAGGCGCTCCGGGTTGTGCATCGAGGCGTCGTAGTAGGTCGCCGTGTACTTCAGAACTGGATTGAGGTCGGGCATCGCGGCGAGGGATTTCTTGCGGCCCACGAAGCGATGGCGGGGCACCGAGCCGCCGTCACGCGAGAACGAGTCGTAGATCACCAGCCCGATCTTGATCAACAGGGCGCCGCGCTCGACCGTGCTGCGCTGCTTGTGCGTCAGGAATCGCAGGGGAGCGGCCACGATTCCCGAGAAGGTCTTGAAGATCGGGATGGTGGTCTCGAGCGGTCGCACGTAATGCGGTGCGTTCTTCAGCAGCCGGTTGCGCTCGTGCACGGCCTCGTTCACGAGCCGGAACTCGCCGTTCTCGAGGTAGCGCACCCCGCCGTGGATCATGTGCGACGACGACGCCGAGGCCGCAGATGCGTAATCCCCGCGTTCGACGAGCACGACGTCGACCCCCTGAAGCGCGAGTTCGCGGAAGGTGGCGATGCCGTTGATCCCCCCGCCGAGGATCAGGACGTCTGCCATCGGGCGTTCGGTGAGATCGCGGACGGTCGGGCGGAGCTTCGGAGTGGTGTTTCGGGTGGGCATGGTTCCAGCATTCCGCACGCACGCGGGTTATCGCACGTTCGACCACCCAACTTGCACATATGTGCAGAATGGAGGCATGGCAGGAATCGAGAGCACCGACAGTCGAACCCGCGATGCGCTCACCGCGGCGCGCCTCTACTACCAGCAGGACCTGACGATGGAGGCGATCGCACGCGAGCTCGACGTGTCGCGCTCGTCGGTCTCGCGGCTGCTCTCGTTCGCGCGCGACACGGGCTTGGTCGACATCACGGTCCGCTCGCCGCAGGAGATGCCGAGCGGCATCGAGCGCGAACTCCGTCGCCGCTACTCGGTGGTCGCGCATGTCGTGCCGATGCCGGACGTGACCACCGACGTCGACCGGCGAGAGCGCGTCGCGCTCTATACGGCGCGGATCATCGGGCAGTTCTTCGATTCGAACATGGCGATGGGCATCGCCTGGGGCTCCACGATGAGCGCGATCAGCCGGCATCTGGTCGACAAGCCCACCCACAACTCGACGATCGTCCAGCTGAACGGTGCGGGAAACCCGCGCACCACGGGGATCATCTATGCGAGCGAGATCCTGCAGCGGTTCGGGGATGCGTTCGGCGCGTTCGTGCAGCAGTTCCCGGTGCCGGCATTCTTCGATCACGCCGAGACGAAAGCCGCGATGTGGCGCGAGAGCAGTGTGCAACGGGTGCTGGAGGTGCAGCGCGGGATTCACATCGCCCTGTTCGGCCTCGGGGCGCCGGTCGGCACGCTGCCCAGTCACGTGTACACGGGTGGCTACCTCAACTCCGACGACCTGGACGCGCTCCAGCGGCACGGCGTTGTCGGCGACATCGCGACCGTGTTCTATCGCGAGGACGGCAGCTACGACGGGATCCCCCTGAACGAACGTGCGACCGGGCCCGACCCGCTCCTGCTCAAGAAAGTGCCTCGACGCGTATGCGTCGTCTCGGGGGAGTCGAAGCTGCCCAGCATCCGCGGAGCTCTGGCCGGCGGCTTCGTCACCGATCTGGTGATCGACGCCGGAACGGCCCACCTGCTGCTCGAGTCGAGCTGAGCCGCGGCACTCCGGCCCGAGCGCTCAGTTGCGGATGAGCGCGGCCGGCGTGAGGTCGGCGACCGAACGGTGGCCGCTGAGGCCGAGCACCAGGTCGAACTCCGCGACCAGATTGCGCAGCGCCTCGCGGGCGCCCTCTTCGCCGGCGATCGCCATCCCGTACACCCATGGCCGCCCCACGCACACGGCGGATGCGCCCAGCGCGAGGGCGCGGAACACGTCGGCGCCGCCCCGCACGCCGCTGTCGAACAGCACGGGAACCCGGCCGCCGACCGCCGCCACCACCCCGGGCAGGGCGTCGAGCGAGGCGATGGCTCCGTCGATCTGGCGCCCCGCGTGGTTCGAGATGATGACGCCGTCGATGCCGGACTCGATCGCCTGGCGCGCGTCATCCGGATGCTGGATGCCTTTCAGCACGATCGGAAGGGTCGTGCGCGAGCGGAGGAACGCCAGGTCGACCCAGGTGAGATTCGCGCGTGAGAAGACGTCGAGAAACGTCTCCACGGCGGCGCGCGGCTCGCCGGAACGCAGATTGGCGCGGAATCGGCCAGGATGGCGCCGCGTCATCCCGACCAGGGTGCGGACGGCACTCGGCGTGACCTTCGGCTTCGGGGATGACGGATCGGCGGGGCGCGCCATCCGCTCGGCCACGAGTCGGCGGAACACCGGATCGCTCGTGTACTGCGCGATGCCCATGCCCCGGATGAAGGGCAGGAACCCCAGGTCGAGGTCGCGCGGGCGCCAGCCGAGCAGCTGCGTGTCGAGCGTCACGACGATCGCCTGCGCGCCGAGCCGCTCGGCCCGCGAGACCAGGCTCTCGACCAGTTCGTTCGAGGTGCTCTAGTAGAGCTGGAACCACTTCGGCCCATCGCCGCCCTCGGCGAACACCCGCTCCATCGGGATCGAGGCCTGATTGGAGAGGATCGCCGGCACCCCGAGCGACGATGCGGCGCGCGCGATGCCCAGGTCGGCATCCGGGTGGACCAGTTCGAGCACGCCCACCGGTGACGCGAGCAGGGGAGTGGGGTAGTGGTGGCCGAACAGCGTCACCCCCAGGTCGCGTTCGGAGACGTCGCGCAGCACGCGCGGCACGATGCGCCAGTGCTCGAATGCCTCGGCGTTCGTTTCGGCCGTGGATTCCGTTCCGCTCGAGCCGTGGACGTATGCCCACGCCTCGGCCGACATCGCGCGCTGGGCCCGGGAGACGAGCGCCTGCCAGCCGGTCGGGATCCGCGGCCGGCCGCCGGATGCTCCCGCGCGGAAGATCGAGGTCTGGGTGCGTCGTCCGAATCCGTCGGCCACGATGCTCACCCTAGCCGCGTGGCGGTCACGCCATACTGGGCGCATGCCGATCACCAAGCTCCTCGACCGCGTGCGCGCCCAACTGGGTGAGTTGCACCTCGGCGGCGAACTCGTCGAGAAGCAGATCGTCGGCGGCACCGGGTTCCTGTGGAACGGCAACCTGCTGTGCGGTGTGGTCGGCGACGACCTGCTGGTGCGCCTCGGCAAGGAAGGCGGAGCCTACGTTCGCCTCGCCAAAGCCGAGGCGGCCTCGTTCGACGAGTCGAAGGTCGCGGTGCGGCGGATGATGATGGGCGGGCGCGAGAGCCGGACCTGGTTCGTGGTGGCGGCGCAGGAGGTGCGCACCAAGCGTCCGCTCCGCCTCTGGATCGAGCGGGCTGTCGCGTTCGCCGGAACGATCTCCGCCGAGCAGTAGCGACCTGCGGTCGACGGCTCGGGCGCTGCGGGGGCGGCCTGCGGCGCCTCAGCTGAACTTGCGACGGTAGAGGACGATCGCGAACGCATACGCGATTGCGAGGACGCCGCCCATCCAGCCGAGCGCGATCCAGATGCTGCTTCCGACCGGCTGCTGGGCGAGCAGCGCGCGGATGGTGTTCACGATGGAGGTCACGGGCTGGTTCTCGGCGAACCACGCTACCGGGCCGGGGATCGATGCGGTGGGCACGAAGGCCGAGCTGATGAAGGGCAGGAAGATCAGCGGGTAGCTGAAGGCGCTCGCACCGTCGACGGTCTTCGCCGACAGGCCGGCGATGACGGCGAGCCAGGTCAGCGCGAGGTCGATCCGAGCAGCGCGAAGATCCTGCCCGCCGCGACCTCGAAGTCGACGCCGCGCAGCACCTGCGTCTGCTGGAACGACTTCTCGATGCCTGCGACGCGGACGGCGGGTGCCGTGCTCATCACGGCTCCTGGCGTTCGGCGTCGTCGATCGCCTGGACGAGCCGGCTGCGCTCCTTGTCGATCCAGCGGGTTCCGCCGTAGGCCTGCGCGAAGGTCTCGGCGAAATCGACCGGGTCGGTGCCGACGATCTCGCGCACGGGGGTTCCGTCGGCTGCGGCGCGCTCCCAGAGATCGGCCAGATCGCCGAACATCACGGTGAGGGTGTCGCCATCGGTGACGCCGCCGTAGTACATGAAGTACCGATGCATCGCCCGGGCAGCCGACGCATAGGGCTCGGGGAGCCCGTCGATGCGCGCCTTGTTCAGCTTGTACTGCTTCTTCTGCTCGAGCGACCCGGTGAGGGCCTCGATCCACTGTGCCGCCATGACTATTCCTCTCCCTGTGCGTGCGATTGTTCGATGTCGGAGCGGAGCCGTTCGATCCGTTCGGCGAGAGAGTTCCAGGTTCTCCAGTACTCCGCCAGGTGTTCGCGACCCCTCGCATTCAGCGAATAGACCTTGCGCGGGGGCCCCTTCTCAGACGGAACCTTCCTGACGTCCACGAGGCCGCGCTGCTCGATCCTGACCAGCACGGCGTACACGGTGCCTTCGACGATGTCCGAGAACCCCTGGTCGCGCAGCCGCGCCGTGATCTCGTAGCCGTAGGCCGGTCGCAGTGCGACGATCGCGAGCACGACGCCTTCGAGGGTCCCCTTCAGCATCTCGGTCATCTGCTGCTTGCTCATCGGATCCTCGTCCCACTACCCAGTGTCAATGACTACCACTAGATAGTAAAACAGACTACCCGGAGAGAGCAAGAACGAAAAGGGGAGGGCGCCGGGGGCCTTTACGGCGCTGCAGACGGATCGGGCGTGGGAAGGATCACGTTCGCGACGATCCTCCGGGTGCGTCCCTCTCCGGGACCGTTGGCAAGCCGGGGCTGGAACACCAGGGCGAGATCGCGCGCGAACTCGAGGAACTCGGCGTCGCTCAGCCAGACGGCGTTGATGTGGTAGCCGACGCCGTCACGTACCAGGTCGGGCGCGCCGGAGGCGAGGTAGCGGTCGAAATCGGCGATCAATCCGGCGCTGAAGGCGAGGAACGCCTGGCTGTGCTGTTCCGGGGTCATGGCTGCGACCTCGGCCGGCGAGATCGAGGCGGCGGCCGCGGCGAGCGTGTAGGTGCGCTCGATGCCGCCGCGGACCCGGCGCTCAGCGGCGACCCGCAGGACTCCGGCATCCGCCAGCAGTGCCACGTGCCGGTAGAGGCTCGCGGCCGGAACATCGTCGAGCTCGGCGGCGAGCTGCGAGGTCGTGAGGGCGCGGTCGCCCAAGAAGGTCTGCACGATCCTCAAGCGCACCGGGTGCAACAGGATCTCGGAACTGGCCATCCTGTGAGTCTAGATCCAGGTTCGCAATACTGATATTGTTCGCAACTATGAGAACAAAGCTCGATCTCTCGACGGTCCCGGTCGGCGTGCTGATCGTGCTGGGCATCGTGCTGCTCCTCGAGATCGTGCTCGATGTCATCGCCCTGGCAGATCTGTATCGCCGGCCGGTCGCGAGAGTGACCCTCGGGAACAAATGGATCTGGGTGGCTGTCATCGTCTTGATCAACCTGATCGGCGCGATCCTGTACTTCGCGATCGGCCGCAAGCCGGCGCCGGCGGGGGAGCAGCCGTCGGGGGAGGGGCCGGTGGCCAAGCCCGCGCGTTCGGCCGCCGAGATCGCCGAGGCGCTCTACGGCGACCCTGACCGGCCAAAGCAGTCGTGAGCGCGGCGATCCGCGCCACCGGGCTGACCAAGTCCTACGGCAGCAAGCTCGTCCTCGACTCGCTCGACCTCGAGGTCGACGAGGGGTCGATCTTCGGATTCCTGGGCCCGAATGGCGCCGGAAAGACGACCACCCTTCGGCTCACGACCGGGCTTGCCCGCGCCACGAGCGGGTCGATCGAGGTGCTGGGGCACAATGCTCAAGCCCCTGGCAATGACGTGCGGTCGGCGATCGGGTTCCTGCCCGACGTCCCCGCCTTCTACGAATGGATGACGGCGCCGGAGTTCCTGTTCTTCGTCGGCGGCCTGTTCGGCATGGCGCGTACGACTCTCCAGGAACGATCGGACATGCTGCTCGACCTCGCCGGCCTGACCGGGGTGACGACCAGGATCGGCGGCTACTCGCGGGGGATGAAGCAGCGCCTCGGGATCGCGCAGGCCCTCATCAACGCACCCCGGCTGCTGCTTCTCGATGAGCCCACCAGCGCCCTGGATCCGATGGGCCGCAAGGACGTGCTCGACATGGTCGCGTCGCTGCGCGGACGCACGACGGTCTTCTTCTCGACGCACATTCTCAGCGACGTCGAGCGGGTCTGCGACACGGTCGCGATCCTCGACAAGGGGTGTCTGGTGGCGCACGCTCCGATCGATGAGCTGAAGGCGCGCTACGGCAAGGAGAAGGTCGTCGTGGAGGTCACCGACCATGCCGACGACCTGGCGGCAGCGTTCGCCCAGCGCGCGTGGGCGACTGCCGTGGCCCGGGGAGCGCTGGGGTCGATCGAGATCACCGTCACCGATCTCGTCGCCGCACGGCACGACATCCCGGCCATCGTCGCTGCCCGGGGGAGCGGACTCGCCCGGCTGGAGGCGGGGGAGATCAGTCTGGAAGAGGTCTTCGTCGAGCTGGTCGGGGGCGAGCGGTGAACGCCGCCCTGGTGTTCGCGCGCAAGGAGGCGGTCGAGATCGTCCGCACCTGGCGGATCTGGGTGCTGCCGGCGATCATCCTGTTCTTCGCGATCACGGCACCGCTTCTCGCGCGCTTCACGCCCGAGATCGTGGGGGCGGTTGCCGGCGATCAACTCGGGGGAATCAGCCTTCCTCCCGGCACGTCCCTCGATGCCTACGGGCAGTGGATCAAGAATCTCAGTCAGATCACGCTGTTCGCCTTGATCATCATCTACGGGGGCATCATCTCGTCCGAGACGTCGAGCGGCACGGCGATCCTGGTGCTGACCAAGCCCATGTCACGCGTGGCGTTCGTGGTCGTGAAGGCCGTGATCCATTCGCTCTTCCTCGCCGTGCTCGCCCTCGTCGGTGCGCTGGTGGCCTGGGCGCTCACGGCGGCGGTCTTCGGCGACGCTCCGGCGGGCCCAGTGTGGTCGAGCACGCTCGTCTGGCTGGTGCTCGGCGTCTTCTCCATCGCGCTGATGACGTTCTTCTCGGCCCTGATCCCGTCGGCGGCCGGCGCCGCCGGAGCGGGCATGGGGGCATTCGTGCTTCTAGCCATCGCCGCGCTCTGGAAGCCGCTCAGCGACCACTCGCCGGCCGGGCTCGCCGGTCAGGCGGCAGCGCTGGCGGCGGGGAAGGCAGTGCCCGATCTGCTGTGGCCGGTCGTGGTGTCGCTGGGAGCCGCTGTCGCCTTCGTCGCCGCGGCCGCGCTGCTGTTCCGGCGCAGGGAGCTATAACTGGCGCGTCCGCAGCCAAGCTCCACCCCGCCTCCGGTTCCCTAAACTGACATAATGGAGCTTATCGGAGAACGGAGAACCACGAAAAAGCCCAGCTAGCGTCCGGCGAGGTACCGCCGCACGGATTCCGCGGTGACCGCGTGGTCGACGACGTCCGGTTCTCCCGAGGTCGTGATGCTGCCGACCAGTTCGCCGTTCACGCGGATCGGGCTCGAGCCGCCGTGCGCCTTCAGCACCTCGTGGTCCACGTCGGTGCGCTCTTCGAACGGACTGCCGGCCTCCTGGTGGCGCAGCTTGACCAGCAGCGACGGCTCGCCGAAGCGCTCGGCGACGGCGGCCTTGCCGGCGAGCCAGGGATCGTTGCCGGGGCCGGTGCTCTTGAGCTTGGCCTGGAACACGACATCGCCGTGCAGCACGATCCGCACCGCCAGACTGACGTTCCGCTCGCGGATCACCTGCACCGTGATCAGCCCGAGGTCGACCGCGTCGTCGTTGTCGAACGACGGCAGGTCGATCGTCGGCTGAGCCGCGATGTCGGCGGCGGTGAAGGTGGGAAGGTCGGTCATCGGAGGGCCTCGATCCGTTCGCGGAGCAGGGTGGGCAGGGTTTCGGGTTCGACATCGTGCGGTTCGGCGGCCAGTTCATCCGCGCTCATCCAGCGCCACTCGACGACATCGGCGCGCTCCTCGTCGGTCCATCCGTCGCGCACCGGGTCGAATCGGTCGACCCGGATGTCGTACCACGCCCAGTGGCCGCGTTGATAGGGATGCCAGCGCTGATCGGGCTCGAAATCCTCCTCGAGAAAGGCGGCGGGCACCGTGTCGAGCGCGAGTCCGGTCTCTTCGAACACCTCGCGGATCGCCGCCTCATCGTGGCTCTCCCCCGCGTCGACGCCGCCCCCTGGGGTGATCCAGCGCGGATTCACCGCGCGATCCTTGCCGTACTGCAAGAACATGAGCACCGCTCCGTCGGGATCGATCAGCAGCACTCTGGAGGTGGCTCGGAAGGCCCCCTCCCCCGCGTCCGAGGCGTCGCTCACGGGGCGACCGGCACCATCCGCGACCACCGGTTCAGGATGATCTCGACGCACTGCCGGGGACGGACGGAACGGCTCAGCTGGTGGTTCTCGCCGGGGGCGACCGACGGGCGGCCGTCGGACGGCAGTTCGAGATCGGCGATCTTCATGGCGACGGTCTAGCCCGCGAATCCGGAGATATCGCCGACGTAGCGCGTGTGATTGTCGGGAATCGGATCGACGGCGGCCTGCGCGACCTCGGCCGCGAATTCGTTCACCGTATAGAGCCTGCCCGCCTCCTCGCGGCGGGACTCGATCGCGCCCGGGTTCGCGCGCTCGAGCAGCGTCGCCGTGATCGTGCCCTCGATCATGTCGCCCGAGACGACGACGAAGCCGATGCCCTTCTCGTCGAGCTCCGGAATGCGCGAACGCAGCGCATCTTCTCCTGCACGCTTGCTGAGCGCCACGGGCAGATACTCAGGCATGGTCTCGGCCGTGCCGACGAAATGGGCCTGATGACTGGTCACGAAGATGACGCGCGATCCGGATGCCATGAGCGGCAGCGCCGCGTTCAGAACGTTCACCTGCGCGTCGCGATTGAGCTTCATCGCGTAGTCGTCGCCCATGCCGCTCTCCATGCCGCCCGAGGCATTGAGCACGAGCAGATCCAGTCCGCCCCATGTCGCCTTCACGGCGTCGAACATCGCGGCGACCGATGCGGGATCGGTGAGGTCTCCCCCGAGCGCGATCGCTTCGCCGCCCTCGGCCTCGATGGCCGCGACGACTTTGAGCGCCCGCGCCTCTTTGTTGCGGTAGTTGATGGCGACCCGGGCGCCGGCGGCAGCGAGCATGCCGGCCGTGTCGGCGCCGATGCCGCGGGAGGAGCCGGTGACGAGAGCGCGGATGCCGGTGAGAGCCGCTGGGCTGAGCACGTTGTTCACGATTCCCGACCCTACCAATGGCCGGAGCGTGCCACGGGGTCGATCGGCTGCCGCGAGCCACGATTCCAACGGACCGGCGCGCACCCGGGTGATAGGTTCGGACCATGCCGGCCGACGTGCTCACCAGCTGGGCCTGGATCTTCTGGTTGGCCCTGATCCTGGTGTTCCTGATCATCGAGGTGCTCAGCCTCTCGTTCGTGTTCTTGATGCTCGCGGTCGGCAGTCTCGGCGGCCTGGTCGCCGGCCTGCTCGGAGCCCCCTGGTGGGTGGAGCTGATCGTCGCCGCCGTGCTGTCGCTGCTGCTCCTGTTCTTCGTGCGGCCGCCGTTGCTGCGCCTCACCCATCGCGGTGCCGACCCGGCCCGCAGCAACGTCGACCGCCTGCTCGGCACCGCGGGCACGGTGGTCAAGGCGTTCGACGAGGGGGCAGGACAGGTCAAGCTGTCCAACGGCGAGACCTGGACGGCCAAGCTCGCGCATCACGCCACGATCCCGCTGATCGAGGGCGACCCGGTTCAGGTCGACTCGATCGAGGGGGCGACGGCGATCGTGTCTCCGGTCACCAAGCCCGAGCCGACCCGTTCCGATCCAACCCAGTCCGATCCAACCGAGAAGAGTCACTGATGGATGCCCAGGTCTTCGGCAACGTGATCCTCGTGATCGTGCTCGTGATCGTCGTGATCTTCGTGATCACGGTGCTGTTCCGCTCGATCCGGATCATTCCGCAGGCGTATGCCGGCATCGTCGAGCGCCTGGGCAAATACCACAAGACCCTCATGCCGGGCTTGAACCTTCTGGTCCCCTTCGTCGACCGGCTGCGCCCGCTCGTCGACCTGCGCGAGCAGGTTGTCTCGTTCCCGCCGCAGCCGGTGATCACCGAAGACAACCTGGTGGTCTCGATCGACACCGTGGTCTATTTCCAGGTCACGGATGCCCGTGCCGCGACCTATGAGATCGCGAACTACCTCGGCGCGGTCGAGCAGCTCACCACCACCACACTCCGCAACGTGGTCGGCGGCCTGAACCTCGAAGAGGCGCTCACCAGCCGCGACAACATCAACGGCCAGCTGCGCATCGTGCTCGATGAGGCGACCGGCAAGTGGGGCATCCGGGTCAGTCGCGTCGAGCTCAAGGCGATCGACCCGCCGCTGTCGATCCAGGATTCGATGGAAAAGCAGATGCGCGCCGAGCGCGACCGCCGCGCCGTCATCCTGACCGCCGAGGGCACCAAGCAGTCGCAGATCCTCGAGGCCGAGGGTGCGCGGCAGTCGGCGATCCTCCAGGCCGAGGGTGACGCGAAGGCGGCCGTGCTGCGCGCCGAGGGCGAGGCGAAGGCCATCGAGACGGTGTTCGGCGCCATCCACGCCGGCGATGCCGACCCGAAGCTGCTGGCGTACCAGTACCTGCTGACCCTGCCGAAGCTGGCGGAGGGCGACGCGAACAAGCTCTGGATCATCCCGAGCGAGTTCACCGAAGCACTCAAGGGCGTCAGTGCGGGCTTCTTCCCGTCGCGCGACCCGGGCGTGACCGCTGCGTTCGGAGCCGCCGCCGCGACGGTCGCCCAGGCCGCGAAGGCGTCCACGTCGAACGACTCGAAACCGGGCGCCTCGAAACCGACGTCGCGAACGCGTTCGGCGAAGAGCGATTCCTAGGCGGAAGGCCGCTGCCGAGCAGGGGTACTTCTCCCCCGCTCCCCCGCGCGTGCTCGCGCACCGCGGGCTGGCCGTCGACGCGCCCGAGAACACACTGCTCGCGTTCGCCCAGGCTCTCGCGGTCGGCGCCACACATCTCGAGACCGACGTGCACGCCTCGGCCGACGGGGTGGCGATCCTGAGCCACGACCCCGACCTGTTCCGGCTCACCGGTCGTCAGATGAGGATCGATCATCTCACCGCCTCCGAGCTCACCCGCATCGGTCTCGGCCATTCGCAGACCTTCGCCACGCTCCCGGCGGCGCTCGAAGCCTTTCCGGATGCCCGGTTCAACATCGACATCAAGGCGCCGGCCGCCGTGATCCCCACCATCGAGGCGATCCGCACGGCCGGCGCCGAGCACCGGGTGCTCATCGGGTCATTCAGCAACGCCCGTCGGCTCGCCGTCGTGCGCAAGCTGCCGGGCGTGGCGACCTCTGTGTCGTCCCGCGGCGCCGTGATCGCGACCTGGGCCGGCGCGCTCGGGCTGTCGCCCGTGACGCGGTGGGCACTGCGGGGCGTGCAGGCCGTGCAGCTGCCGGAGCGCATCCTGGGTGTCAGCACGACGTCGCCTCGCGTCATCGCCGCGTTTCACTCGGCAGACGTCGAGGTCCACATCTGGACGATCAACGATCCGGTCGTCATGAACCGCCTTCTCGACGCCGGCGTGGATGGGATCGTCACCGACCGCGCGGACCTCGCGCTCGAGGTGCTGGCGCGCCGCTGACCGCTCGCTGGGGCCGCAATCGGGCGGCTCGGCCGCCAATCCGTACCCAATCACCTGTGAAAGGTCTGAAAAGGGGTGCGACCGGGCATTCTGACGGCCACGGTGTCGTTATACCTGTCTTCGGACCAAAGGGGTGGTCGAGCCGGGAATCCACGATTCTCCACAGCTCAATGCCTCTCAGGACACGCAGACCAGCGCCCCACCGGGCGCGAGCGCATGAGGGAGGCCACACAATGGCAGATCGTAGTTTGCGGGGCATGCGACTCGGATCTCAAAGCTTGCAGAGCGAAGTCGGAGTCGAGTTCTCGCCGCGGAAGAAGAGCTTGTACCGCACAGAAGACGGCACCACCTTCGAGGTGATGTTCGCCGCAGACGCCGAGGTACCCGAGACCTGGGAATCGCCGCGCACCGGGCTCGAGGGCCGTCTAGTCGGTGAAGACGGCGGGCTCGTGCAGTCGACCGTCGTCGAGACCAAGGCTCCACGCACGCACTGGGACATGCTGCTCGAGCGCCGCACCCGGCCCGAGCTCGAAGAGCTGCTCCAGGAGCGCTTGGAGCTGCTGAGGGCGCGTCGCGGTCAGACCGCGAAGTCGACGAAGAGCGCGGCGAAGACCGCCTGAGCTAGTTCGTCGAACGGCGGCGGCTTCGGCTGTTACGCAGTGTTCCTGCAGCCAGCAGTGCGCCGATCCCGATGCCGCACACCAGCCACTCCAACTGACGCCCGCCCAGCACGGCAGGCGTCGTCCCGGTCGCCAGCGGCACGTCATCGACGATCACGCCCGGCGTGTAGACCGGCAGCTGGTGCGACACCGTCCCGTCGGGGCCGATGACCGCGCTGGTGCCCACGGTCGAGATGTTGACCACGGTGCGGCTCAGTTCTTCGGCGCGGATCCGGGCGATGGCGAGCTGCTGCACGCTCTCGTCGGTGCGCCCGAAGTCGGCGTTGTTCGTCTGGGCGAGCACCACATCCGCCCCCTGGTGCACCATGTCGGTCATCAGCTGGTCGTCGACGATGTCGAAGCAGATCGCGATCCCGGCCTGCACGTTCGGCACGCCGCTGCTCGTGGCTGTTCCGAGATTCAAGACCTCGTCGGTGGTCCCGGGGGTGTACTCGCGCTGGATCAGGTCGATCAGATCGGGCGCGAACTGGCGCCAGAACGGGCGATCGGGCACGTATTCGCCGAACGGCACCGGATGCTTCTTGTCGTAGTAGTCGACGACGCCCTTTCCCGCCTCCCAGAGCAGCGAGGTGTTGTAGTAGCGCGTCACGTCCTTGCCGTTCTCGACGGTCGTGCGCGTGGTGATCGTGCCTCCCACCAGGGGGGCGTCGGCGCGCTGCGTGACCTGATCCCACAGCTCGGCCGCGTTCGGGTCTTCGAGCGGGTCGACGTCCGACGCGCCCTCGGGCCAGACCACGACATCCACCTTCTGGTCGTAGACCGGTTGGGTGGCCTGGATCTGGCCCAGCAGGTTGTCACCGAAATGGGGCGGCGGGTCGAAGTAGCCGGCCTTGGTGTCGCCCTGCACCGCGCCGACGCGCAGCGTGCCCTCGATGTGGGCCGGCCAGGCCGGGATGACGACCAGCACGACCAGGGCGGCGACCACGATCGCGGTGCGAGTGAGGGCGTCGAGCCCGCGTCCCACCGTCGAGAACCCGGGCGTCGAGGCCCCGGATGCTGCGGCCCCCGAGCTGACCCCGGCCGACGACATCCCATTGCCCCCGTCGACCCACGGGCGGTGCCATGCCGCGCTCCTCCCCGGGACCGTGCGCAGCCCCTCCTGCGCGGCCGCGACCGCCAGGGCGACGACGAACACCATCAGAAAGCTGACGCCCGAGACGCCGAACCAGGCGAACAGGGGTGAGATCGGGCTGTCGGACTGCGAGAACGCCACGCGACCCCACGAGAAGCCGCCGTACGGCCACACGCTGGCTACGGCCTCCCGCAGCGTCCAGAGGCCGGCCACCACGACCGGGACGAAGAGCAGGCGACTCCAGGCGGTCGGGAACGCGCGCGGCACCCAGCGGTAGGCGAGAGTGATGAGCATGCCGCCGAGGCCGCACCAGAGCGCCATCAGCGTCGACAGCGCCGACCACGGGATCGGCCCGAGGAACACCGCCGCCCACTGGATGTCGACGAAGTAGAACGTCGCGCCGAACAGGAATCCGACCAGGAACGCCGAGCCGAGACGCCGCCCCTGCAGCGCCACCAGCTGCAGTCCGATGGCGAGGAATGCCAGCGGCCACCAGCCGAGATCGGGGAATGCCCCGTCGAGGATCGGGCCGGCCCCTGCCGCCACCAGGAGGGCCGCCCAGAGCGGGACGGCGGGCCGGATTCGGGTCACCGAACGAGCCTAAGCGACCGAACTGTACGCGACGATCCCGCGCCGGATCCCGTCGATCGCGACGCGGGCGGTGCGCCCGAGCGGGCCGTCGGCCACGATCGAGATCTGGTCGAGCAGATCGATGGCCTGCTTCATCCATCGCACGAAATCGCCGGCGGCGAGGTCGGCTTCGCGCAGCACGGCGTCGAGCTGACCGCCGCGCGCCCAGAGCTGCGTGGCCAGGGCCAGACCGGTCGACGGCGGGTTGCTGTCGGGCAGTCGGTGCTCGGCCTCGAGGTCGCTCAGCTGCGCCCAGAGCTCGCCGGTCGCCTCCATGGCGGCACGGAACGGCCCGCGCGGCAGGTTGCGCTCCCCCGCCTCCTCCCGGCGCGGCTCGAAGATGAGCGTGCTCACGACCGCGGCGAGGCTCGGGGCGTCGAGATCGTTCCAGGTGCCGCGGCGCAGGCACTCGGCCACCAGCAGATCGCGTTCGCCGTAGATCCGCCGCAGCGAGCGGCCGGGTGCCGCTACCGCGACCACGCCGTCGTGCGTCTCGAGATAGCCGAGTTCGAGCAGCACGTCGGTCACGCGGTCGAACACCTGGGCGACGGCTCCGGTGCGGCCGCGGATCTGCGAACTCAGTTGCTCGGTCTCGCGCTTCAGCCGCCACCAGCGCTCTGCCCAGCGCGCGTGCGCCTCACGCTCGGAGCAGCTGTGACAGGGGTGCGCCTTCATGCGCTTGCGCAGTTCTGAGATGCGGCGCTGCCGCCGGTCGCGCTCGCTCCGGCTCTCGCCGCTCGGGGTGCCGCCCCGGCCCTCGGCGCGGGCGTTCTTCTTCTCGAGGTCGGTGAGTTCGCGGCGCAGGCCGGAGTACTCGGGGAAGTCGCCGAGATGGCAGTGCATCGCCTCGGCGTATTTGGCGAGCGACCCCTCCTGCTCGCGCACCCTCCGGGCGAGATCGACGACCGCCCGGTCGGCCTGGAACTGCGCGAACGAGCTCTCGAGGATCTCGCGGGTGCGGTCGCGCCCGAACTGCTCGATCAGGTTCACGGCCATGTTGTAGGTGGGCCGGAAGCTCGAGATGAGCGGATAGCTGCGCCGCGACGCCAGCGAGGCGACCGCCGCCGGGTCGAGCCCGGCCGCCCACTGGATGACCGCGTGCCCCTCGACGTCGATGCCGCGACGCCCGGCCCGGCCGGTGAGCTGCGTGTACTCCCCCGGCGTGATCGGCACCCGGGCCTCGCCGTTGAACTTCTCGAGCTTCTCGAGCACCACCGTGCGGGCCGGCATGTTGACGCCCAGCGCGAGGGTCTCGGTGGCGAAGACGACCTTGAGCAGCTTGCGCTGGAACAGCTCCTCGACGACTTCCTTGAAGGCGGGGAGCATGCCGGCGTGGTGCGCCGCGATGCCGCGCTCCAGACCCTCGAGCCACTCCCAGTAGCCCAGAACGCTCAGATCCTGATCCGGGATCGCGCGGGTGCGGTCTTCGACGATCTCCCTGATCTCGTCGCGCTCCGCCCGTTCGGTGAGCCGGATGTCCGACCGCACCACCTGCCGGACGGCCGCGTCGCAGCCCACTCGGCTGAACACGAAGAAGATCGCCGGAAGCAGGTTCTTGCTCTCGAGCATCCTGACGAACTCGGGGCGGTCCATGCGGTCGGCGCGATCGAACCCGCCGCCCGAGCTTCTGGTGAATGCAGCCGAGGTGAGGCCGGAGCTTCGGCTGCCCTCGGATCCCGACCCGCCCTGGCCCTTGCGGTGATGCCGCCCCCCGCTGCCGCCGGAGCCGCGGTACGTGCCGCCGCTGCCGCCTCCCGGCCGGCCGACGGTCGAGACGGTGCGGGTCAGCTCCGGGTTCACCCGGTTGGTCGCGGCCGGCCCCAGGTTGACGACCGCCGAACTGTCGAACAGATCGAGCAGCTTGCTGCGCACCAGGACGTGCTGCTCGAGCGGCACCGGTCGCTCCTCCGAGACGATCACGTCGGTGTCCCCGCGCACCGCCTGCAGCCAATCGCCGAACTCCTCGGCATTCGAGACCGTCGCACTGAGCGAGACCATCTTCACGGACGGCGGCAGGTGGATGATCACCTCTTCCCACACGGCGCCGCGGAACCGGTCGGCGAGATAGTGCACCTCGTCCATGACGACGTAGGCCAGGTCTTTCAGCAGCGGCGAATCGGCGTAGAGCATGTTGCGCAGCACCTCGGTGGTCATCACAACCACGCGCGCCGAGCTGTTGACATTGCTGTCGCCGGTGAGCAGACCGACCGACTCGGCTCCGTGCTCGGCAGACAGCTCGTTGTACTTCTGGTTGCTGAGCGCCTTCATCGGCGTCGTGTAGAAGACCTTGGCTCTGCTGTCTTCGAGTGCGAGGTGCACGGCGAACTCGGCGACCACGGTCTTGCCGGCTCCCGTCGGCGCGGCGACCAGCACGCTGTGCCCCTCTTCGAGCGCGCGGCAGGCCTCGAGCTGGAACGGGTCGAGATCGAAATCCTGCGCGCGGCGGAACTCTTCGAGCTGTGGCGCGTTTCGGCGGGTGCGAGCCGCCGCGTAGCGCTCCGCCGGCGAGAGCGTCACGCGCTCGCCAGACCGGCCGACAGGGCGTCGGAGCGGCGGGCGACAGCGCGGTCGTGCAAGGCCGAGATCCCCCAGGCCGCGAAGTACAGCACGACCATCGGCCCGGCGAGCAGCAGCATGGTGAAGGGATCGGCGGCAGGCGTGGCGATGGCGGTGAACACCGTGATCGCCAGAACGGCCCAGCGCCATCCCTTCAAGATCGTCTTCGCCGCCAGGATGCCGATGAAGTTGAGGAGCACGAGGAACACCGGCAGAACGAAGGCGATGCCCGACGCGAGGATCAGCTTGATCACGAAGTCCAGGTAGTAGTTCGCGTCGATGATGCTGGTGTCCTGCCCGGGGACGAACCCGACGAGCAGATTGACGATGCGCGGCAGGATGAACCACCCGATGGTGCACCCGCCCAGGAACAGCGGCACGGCCGTGAAGAAGAAGCCGAAGATGTAGCGGCGTTCACGACCGTTCAGCCCCGGAACCAGGAAGGCGAAGATCTCGTAGAGCCAGAGCGGGCTCGAGATCACGATCCCGATGAGCAGGGCGACCTGGATGCGCACATCCCACGCGCTCGTGACGCTCGGGTAGTTGATCGACGCCTGATGGTGGGCCGATGCGAGCACCAGGATCGGCTGGCGCAGGTATTTCAGGACGAGCGCAGCCAGAAACCACCCGCCGACGGAGCCCGCAAGCACACCGAGCCCGGCGATCATCAAGCGCTTGCGGAGTTCGACCAAGTGCTGGCCGAGCGACATCTTGCCTTCGGGGTTGGTCTTCCGCCGACTGCGGACGGCCACGAGCTACGACTTCGCGGTCTTGCCCGATGCGCCCGATGTCTTGGCAGACTTCGCGGACTTCTTCGGAGCTGCCTGATCGACGGCGGGCGCGACGGGCTCTGCCGCCGACATCGGCGCGGCGGGTGCCTGCGGAGTCGCGACGGCCGAGGGATCGGGGTCGATCTGGTCGGACTTCATCTCGTTGCGGAAGATCTTGGTCGACTGACCGATGCTCTTGGCGAGGGCCGGAAGGCGGGTGGCTCCGAACAGGAGCAGAACGACGACGAGGACGATCCAGATGCCGGGTCCGTCGAAAAGTCCTCTGAGCATGGCCGTGTCCTCACTGGTCGGAAGTGATGAGCCCAGTCTACCGCCTGACCCGCGGCCGCACCGGAACCCTGCGCGGCCCGATCGCGCCAGGCTGCTCAGCGGTACCGCGCAGCGCCCGCCCGCGCCCACTCCTCGACCGCGGCACGCGCGCTCGGCGGTGCGACGACGGTGGCGACGCCCGGCATGCTCGCGATCAGCCGCTTGAGGCCGTGGTAGTGCGACACCCGCAGCGTGGTGCGGATGCGTCCGCCGTGCTCGACCGTGGTGGCGCCATCGGGGATGTAGTCCGTCAGCAGGGGCATCGCAGACGGAACCACCTCGATGGTGACCTCGAGGTCGTCCGGAGACGGCTCGAAGAGCACGTCGGGCAGCCGCACGTCGGAATCCGTCGCCCGGTGCTCGATCGGCTGCTCGGTGATGATCGCATTGGAGATGCGATCGAGGCGGAAGGTGCGCACCGCCTCGCGCAGGTGGCACCAGCCGCGCAGATACCAGTCGGTGTCGATCGACTCGATGCGCAGCGGGTCGACCCGGCGCCGCTCGCGCTGCCCCTGCGAGTTCTGGTAGTCGAGTTCGAGCTGCACGCCGCGCTCGACCGAGTCGCGGATGAGCGCGAGGGTGGGCGCCAGCGGATCGGGCGCGACGGCATCGATGGGGCTCGGCACCGCGCCCTCGACCCCGACCTGGCTCGGAGCAGCGGATGCGCCGCGCGACAGCTTGCTCATCAGCGACGCGATGGCGCCCCGGTCGGCGTTCTCGGGCAGCGCCGAGAGGTACTGGAGGCCGGCGATGAGTGCGGCGGCCTCGCGCGCCGAGAAGCGCGGCGAGTCGTCGATGGCCACGAGATTCGTGATCACGATCTCGTCGCGCTCCTCGAAGGCCTCCCAGTTGATGTCGAACAGATCGCCGTGCTGATAGGTGTCGGTCTCGCCGGGCACACCGCTCACCGCGATCAACTCGACGGCCTCGCGGATCTGCTGGGGGGTCATGCCGAAGTGCTCGGCCGCTTCGCTCACCTTCGCGCCGTCGTGATCCATCAGCCACGGTACGAGCGAGAGCAGGAAGGCGAGTTTGTCGCGGGCCTGCAGGGGCTGGGCGCGGTCAGCCATGGTCGCGCACCGTCCGCTCCAGTCGCGCCACCACTGCCTCGCGCAGCTCGGGTGGGCTCACCACCAGCACCTCGGGGCCGAAGCCGGCGAGCTCGTCGGCCAGGATCTCGAGGTCCACGTAGTGCAGCTGAAGGCGCGTCTGCTGCGCGCCGGCCTCCGTGGCGAGCCGCTCGGTGCCGCGGCGGTTGCTGAGGCGAGTCGCGGCATCCGAGTCGCACGCGACCTCGACCTCGGCCATGCCGCGCTCCCACACCTCGTCGAGGCCGGCCAGCGCGGCCGCGGCATGATCGCCGGGCCGCGCGGGGGCCGTCTTGCCGGCCTCGACCGGGCCGACGATCCGGCGCAGCAGGTAGGTCTTGCGCGCGCCCCCGCCCGCGACCTCTTCGGCCGAGAGATGCCAGCGCCCTTGGTACTGCACGAGGGCCAGGGGGATCACCTCTCGTTCGCGCGCGTGGTCCTCCCCCGGCTTCAGGTAGGGGAACCGCACGATCAGGTGCTTCTCGAGGGCCGCGCTCAGCGGTTCGAAGGCCGCGTCGCGCAGCCGGACCCGCGGCGCGTAGCCCAGCACGGGCTCGTCGGCTGTGACGCCGAGCGAGCGCAGCTTGAGCAGCGCGCGCCGCGACTCGCCGGACAGCGAGCCCTCGCGCCAGACCATCGCGGCCAGATTGAGCAGCGTGGTCTCATCCGGCGAGAAACTGATGTCGGACGGCAGCTCGTAGGCGCCGCGCGGAATGCGGTATCGCAGCGTCTGATTGTTGCCCGCGTCGCCGGGCGAGTCGATCGTCTCGAGTGGCACGCCCAGATCGCGGATGTCGTCTTTGTCGCGTTCGAACTGGCGCTCCAGGTTGGCGTTGTCGCCACCTGCCCGGAACTTCTGGCGGTAGCCCTGCACGGTCGACAGGATCTCGTTCTTGGTCAGCCCCGACTCGGTCGCCAGCAGCGCCAGCACGAGGCTGAACAGGCGCTCCTCGACGGGCACGCGCGAGGCTGCCGAAGACGTCGACGCAGGGGTGGAGGACACCTAAGGAATCCTACGGCGGGCAGGGTGCGCGCTACGCGAGGCCCAACACGTCGATGACCATCATCACCGTGTCGCCACTGGTGACACCGGTCGGCTCTGATCCGGACGGGAAGCCGTCTGTGGGCGGGAACACCACGAGCACCTGAGACCCGACTTTGGCTCCGACCAGCGCCTTCGCCATGCCGACGGGCAGCGATCCGCCCTCATCCGTCGACTTCACCTCGAAGTCGACGGCGCGGTTGTTGGTCCAGGTCGCCTCGTCCCAGGGCTGCCCGAGTGTTGCGCCCGTGGACGGCCACACCCAGCCGCTGTACTTCACGTGAACCGTGGCGCCCTTCTTCACCACCGGACCGGAGCCGGCCTTGATGGTCGAGATCCTGAGCGTCGTCGGCTTCGTGAGCTCCTGGATGACCAGGCCGGGCTGGCCGTTCACTGCGGTGATCACGTTGGGCATACCGTCTTGAGGCAGCACATTGACGCCGTTCGCCTTGCCCAGGAAGTGGTCGTGCACCTCGACGACGATCACGAGGGTGTCGCTGTCGGCGATCCCGCTCGACGTGAGCTTCCCGGCGCCGAAGGCGTCTTTCGCCGTGGTCACCAGCGTGTAGCGCTCGCCGTTCGTGCGACAGATCAGGGAGCGGATGAGCGAGGTGCTGGCCTGCACTCCCGAGCTCGAGAGGACGGCGGCCGCACGCGGCTCGGTCGCCCCGTTGGCTCCGAACCCGGAGCTGCCGAGCGTCTCGCCGGTGCTCCCGGAGAACACCGTGTACTCGAAGTCCACCTGATCGCCGCGCTGGACCGGGGATCCCGTGCCCGCTGTGTTCTGCGAGACCTGGATGTCGCCGGTCTTCGTGACAAGCGGGGTCGGGAATGTCGCGGTGGCGGCCGAGTTCTCGGGGCCCGAAACCTCCACCAGCTTCGAAGCGGCACCCGACGAGTAGGGCGGCGTGCAGCCGGCGGAAGGACTCGACGAGCAGCCCACCAGCGAGGCGGCGATCACCGCGGCGACTGCCACAGCGGAGAGGAGCGCGGGTGTCTTGCGCACGGGGCCTTCTTCCAGGATCTCGCCGGATGACTCACGGCGCACGAACGAGCGGGACAACTCTACTGGCAGATCGCGCGGCGCTAGCTGGGAGGGTCAGTCGGCGCGACCTCGGCCAGGTCGATGCCCGACTCGCTGGCCAGGGCGCGCGCGTCGCGCACGACGCGCCGCAGGCGCTTGTCGCTCTTGACCGCATCCCCCAGAGCTCCCGGGGTCCACAATTCGACGTCTTCGTCGCCGTACTCGGTCTTCGACGACCGGCGGACCGGCTGGGCGAGCACGGTGCCCGGGGCGAGCCGCCGGGCGGTGATCAGGAAGCCGGTGTGGCCGACCATCCGGTGATCCGGACGCACCGCAAGGCCCTCGACGTGCCAGCCGCGCACGATGGTCTCGTTGGCATCCGGGTCGGTGAAATCGCCCGTCGCGCGGATCGCCTCGGCGACGCGCGACAGCTGCGTGACGGTCGCCACGTAGCACAGCAGCACTCCCCCGGGCGTCAGAGCCGCGGATGCCGCGTCCAGGCACTCCCACGGAGCGAGCATGTCGAGCACCACCCGGTCGACGGTCGCGGGCTGCGTCGTCGTCGGCAGCACCTCGGACAGGTCGCCGATCGTGACGCTCCAGTTCGGCGGCTCGGCACCCAGGAAGGCCGCGACGTTGGCTCGCGCGACGGTGGCGAACTCGTCGCGCCGCTCGTACGAGAGCAGCCGACCCTCCGGGCCGACGGCTCGAAGCAGCCAGAGCGAGAGAGCGCCCGATCCGACGCCGGCCTCGACCACCGTCGCGCCGGGGAAGATATCGGCGATGCCGACGATCTGGGCGGCATCCTTCGGATAGACGATGGCCGCGCCGCGGGGCATCGACATGACGAAGTCGCTGAGCAGCGGGCGCAGGGCGAGGTAGTGGTCTCCGTTGGTGGCGCTGACCACCGAGCCGTCCGGCTGCCCGATGATCGTGTCGTGCTTGACCACCCCCCGATGAGTGTGGAACTCGCCCCCGGCCGCCAGCGTCACCGTGTTGAGACGACCGCGCGGCCCGGTGAGCTGCACTCGGTCGCCGGCCGCGAACGGGCCCGAGCGGCGCGGAGCCTCCCCCGCGGTCATCGGCTCACCCGCACGGCGTGGAGCCCGAACAGCTCGTCGAGGGCGCGCCCCTCGAGCGTCTCCCACTTCGTGTAGGCCGGGCTGTCGGGCAGCGGCACGTGCAGCGGGAGCGCCAGAGTCGTGGCCCCGCTCGCGACGGCGGCGGCGACGCCGAACTCGGAGTCCTCGATGGCCAGGCAGTCGCTGATGTCGACCTCGAGCGCGGTGGCCGCACGCAGGTATGCCTCCGGATCCGGCTTGCCGTTGTCCACCTCGTCGCCGGCGACGACGGCCCCGAACGCCGGAAAGCCCGCTGAGGCGGCGATGGAATCGGCCATCCGCCGGATCGACATCGTCACCAGGGCCATCGGGATGCCTGCGGCGTGCACCTGCTCCAGCATCTCGCGCGAGCCAGGACGCCACGGCACCTCGGTCTCGAGCTGCTCGAGCACCCGATCAGTGAGAAGCTGCACGATCTCGCCCGGGTCGAGGTCCACGCCGCGCGACACGAGGACGCGCGCGGAGTTGCTGAGCGATGACCCGACCAGCTGCAGCCCGTCTTCCAGGCTCCAGTGGCCTCCCCAGGCGTGCACGAGCTCGGTCTCGGCGGCCAGCCAATACGGCTCGGTGTCGACCAGGGTGCCGTCCATGTCCCAGAGAACAGCGGCGGGGCGGCGAAGGTCGTCGGTCACGTCGCACGAGTCTACGAGGAACGGATGCGGACCTTGCGCTGATGGCGAACGCTGCGAGCCCGGCGGTCGGCAGGGCGGGGTCCTATTCTGGAGGAACGGCGCGGAGCACGTTCCGCGCCGGGACGCCGGGCGGCCGGCGAGAGGAACCACGTGGCGGACGCATCAGGATTCGGCGAGAGCTCCCTTCTCGTCGTCGCCTTCGAGGGCTGGAACGACGCGGGCGAAGCCGCAAGCGGCGCGGTGCGAGCCCTGCGCGATCAGCTCGAGCTGGTGCCGGTGGCCGAGCTGGATCCCGAGGACTACTTCGACTACCAGTTCAACCGGCCGAGTTCCACCATCGACGAGAACGGCGACCGCGTGCTCGAGTGGCCGGGCGTGACCCTGTGGGGTCCGCTCGACGGCGGGCCCGGCATCCATGTGCTCCTCGGGACCGAGCCGTCGCGGGGCTGGAAGACCTTTGCGACCGAAGTGATCGACGCGCTCGCCGCCGCCGGAATCGACGGCATCGTGTTCTTGGGCGCCATGCTGGCCGACGTGCCGCACACCCGCCCGATCTCGATCTTCGCGACCAGCGAGAACGAGGCCGTGCGCGACCGGTTCGAGTTGGAGAAGAGCAGTTACGAGGGGCCGGTCGGCATCCTCTCGGTGCTGTCGGATGCCGCCGAGAAGGCCGGCATCCCCACCCTCTCGATCTGGGCGTCCGTGCCGCATTACGTGCACAACGCCCCCTCCCCGAAGGCCACGCTCGCCCTCATCGAGCGGCTGGAGGAGTTCGTCGACGTCACCGTCGATCGCGGCTCGTTGGAAGAGGATTCCGCGGCCTGGGTCGAAGGCATCGACGCGCTGGCCAGTGACGACGACGACATGGCCGCGTACATCGCGCAACTCGAGCAGGCGCGCGACACCGTCGACTCCCCCGAGGCGAGCGGCGATGCGATCGCCGAGGAGTTCGAGCGCTACCTGCGCCGTCGCGAGGGGCGCGCGGGCGAGAACAACTCGGGCAATAACGCGCCGTAGCGCGCGATGCCTGCCCGCGCCCCGAGCGCCTAGTGGCGGTTGGTTCTGAACACCCGCGGGGCCAGCAGGTTCCAGAGCCCGGCGAACAGCAGCGCGCCCGCGACTCCGTTGATCACTCCGCCGACCGTGTCGGTCGGGTAGTGCACGCCCACATACAGGCGGCTTGCGGCGACGATCACGGCGAGAACGGCGAAGACGATCAGGATCGCGACCCGGGCTGCGCGCCGTGAGACGGCCATGAACAATGCGGCCCCCAGGGCTGCGACGAATGCGACATGGCCGCTGGGGTAGCTCAGGGTCGACGCCGACGTCACCAACTGGTGCGGAACATCGGCCAGGTCGGGCCGCGGCTGGTGCACCAGGAATTTCACGGCGAGGCAGGTCACCCATCCCGCACCGGCGACGACCACGATCCCCAGCGACCGGCGCCAGCCCTTGAGAATCCACATCACGCCGAAGACGACCAGCAGGATCACGCCGACCACCACGGGTTGGTCCAGCTTGTCGAGGGCCAGGGCGATCGAGTCGAGGCCCGCCGTGTTGCTCCTGTTCAGCGCCGCGTCGAGCGGCAGCTGCGCGGCGCCGAGCGCGGGGACCAACTTGATGACGAACCCGAGCACGACCGTCACGATGAACAGCACCACGGTCACCACGATCCAGTGCCGAGGAGCTGTGAAATCGGTGTGCGTGCGACGGGGGGGAACGGTCATGGAGCTATCCAATCGGATGCAGGGGCTCAGGGCCGCATCGGCCGGTCAGCAGTCTCTGAGAAAGTCCGCAAGAACGCGGCGTCCGAAGGCCAGGGCGTCCAGCGGCACCCGCTCGTCGACGCCGTGGAACATCGCCGGGAAGTCCAGGTCGCTCGTCAGTCGCAGCGGAGCGAATCCATAGCCGTCGATGCCGAGTTTGGCGAGCGCCTTGTTGTCGGTGCCGCCGCTCATCAGGTAGGGCAGCACCGGAGCGCCCCGGTCGTGCGTGTCGAGGGCGGCGATCATCTTCTCGACCAGCGGCCCCTCGAACGGCAGCTCGAGGCCGATGTCGTGGTGCATGACCTCGATCTCCACGTCCGGGCCGATCAGCTCCCGGACGCGCGCGAGCACCTCGTCCTCCTGGCCGGCGAAAGGACGCAGGTCGACGAGCGCCTCTGCGCGGTCCGGGATGACGTTGTGCTTGTAGCCCGCGGTCAGCACGGTCGGGTTGCTCGTGGTCCGGAGCGTTGCGCGCAAGAAGCCCGCAGCCGTTCCCGTGGCCTCGACGACGGCATCCGGATCGGCGTCAGCCGGCGAGCCCAGGATCTGCTTCAGCCGGTCGAGCAGGTCGGTCGTGGTCGGGGTGAGACGGAGCGGCCACTGCTCCTGCCCGATCGCAGCGACCGCGAGGGCGAGCTTGACGATCGCATTGTCGCGGATCACGCGGGAGCCGTGCGCCGCGGTGCCGTGCGCGGTCAGCTTGATCCAGACCAGAGCCTTCTCGCCGGTCTGGAGCAGGTAGGCCCTCCTGCCGTTGAGGTCGATCGAGTAGCCGCCGACTTCGCTGATCGCCTCGCTGGCGCCGGCGAACAACTCGGGGTGCTCGTCGACCATCCAGTGCGAGCCGAAGACGCCGCCGTTCTCCTCGTCGGCGAAGAAGGTGACGATCAGGTCGCGCGCGGGCTGTTCACCGCCCTCGAGGACGTCGCCGAGGGCGGTCAGGATCATGGCATCCATGTCCTTCATGTCGACAGCGCCGCGACCCCAGAGCAGTTCGTCGCGGATCTCGCCGCCGAAGGGATCGACCGTCCAGTCGGCTGCCACGGCCGGCACGACGTCGAGATGCCCGTGCACCACCAGTGCCGGACGGTCGCGGTCGCGCCCCTCCACCCTGGCGACGACGTTCGTGCGCCGGGGCGCGGCGTCGAACAGCCGGGGCGTCAGCCCGAGCCGCTGCAGTTCGGCCTCGACGTACTGCGCCGCCTCGGCCTCACCCTCTGACCTGCCGCCGCCCCAGTTGACCGTCTCGAACCGGATCAGATCGCGCGCGATACGCGCCGTTGCTTCGAGGTCGGGAGTGTCGTCCAGCTCGGGCATGTACGGAACGCTACCCGGCAGGCGGCTCCGGCGTCCGCACCGTTCCCCTGGCGTTCAGGGAGCCTCCCGCTCGCTCGGAGGGATGCCGCGCCGTGCTAATGTCGTTCCTCGGCCGCCGTTCGTTGGCGGCCGATCTCGCGCGGGTGGCGGAATGGCAGACGCGCTAGCTTGAGGTGCTAGTGCCCGTAAGGGCGTGGGGGTTCAAGTCCCCCTCCGCGCACGAGATGCTCGGCCCCGGATCATTCATGGTCCGGGGCCATTCTCATTGCCGGTGTCGTGTCGGTGACACATCATCGACGGGCGTAGCGTGGAGAGCATGCAGCTCGGCATCCACTACATGAACTTCACCCACCCCGACACGCCCCCCGAGAAGATGGCACCCCTGCTTCGCGAGACCGCCATCGCCGCCGAAGAGATCGGCAGCGACTGGTTCACGATGATGGACCACTACTTCCAGATGGAGGCGTTCGCCACCGCGCACGACCCGATGCTCGAGGGCTACACCTCTCTGGGCTTCGTCGCCGCCATCACGAAGAGGATGCAGCTGGGCCTGATGGTCACCGGCGTCACCTACCGGCATCCGGGCCTGCTCGCGAAGATCGTCACCACGCTCGACGTGCTCTCGGAGGGACGCGCCTTTCTCGGCATCGGCGCCGCCTGGTACGAGCGCGAGCACAACGCGCTCGGCGTGCCGTACCCGGAGTTGAAGCACCGTTTCGAGCGCCTCGAGGAGGCACTGCAGATCGTCGAGCAGATGTGGAGCGACGACGAGGGGCCGTACACGGGCAAGCACTACCAGCTCGCCGAGACCATCAACATCCCATCCACGGTGCAGAAGCCGCGGCCGCCGATCCTGATCGGCGGGGGCGGCGAGAAGAAGACGCTCCGCCTGGTCGCGCAGTACGCAGACGCCTGCAACCTGTTCGCCAGCGACCTCGAGACCGTCACGCACAAGCTCGGCGTGCTAAGGGCCCATTGCGACGAGATCGGGCGCGATTTCTCGCAGATCAAGCTCACCATGATGGGGCCGGCGCAGAAGGCCGCCCACGACCCGGATGGGTTTCTGAACGACATGGAGAAGTACTCGGCGCTGGGCATCTCGCTGGTCGAGCTCGCGGCGTTCGGGCCCGATCCTGTTGCTTTCGTCCGCGGCCTGGAACCGCTGGTTCCCCGGCTGGCAGCGATCGGCTCCTAGGGCGGTGTGAACGCACCCCCGCCTGCCGACTCGCCCCGAAAACGGCCCCGTCTCGACCGCGTCGCCTAGCATCGGAGGATGTCCAGCCGCACCGCTCTTCGCCCCGGCGGTGTCGTGGTGACGTGGAACGACGATCGCGGCTTCGGATTCATCAGGCCCGACAGCGGCGGGCCCGACGTGTTCCTGCATTTCAGCGTGCAGCCCCGCGGCACCACCCGGCCCTATGAGGGCCAGCGCCTGACCTTCGAGGCGGAGCCGGACGAGAACGGCAGACTTCGGGCGGTGAGCGCCGAGCCGGTGCTGGTCGCCGAGCGGGCCGAGCCTCCGGTGCGGCCGACCTCGGTGGTGGTGGCGATCGGGTCGATCCTGGCGTTCGCCACCCTGTTCTTCGTCGCGCACGTGCGGTGGCAGGTGCCGTGGACGATCGCGGGGTTCTACCTCCTGCTCAGCATCCTGACCTTCGCGCTCTACGCCGCTGACAAGCGCGCCGCGCAGGCGAACCGGTGGCGCACGCCCGAGAACACCCTGCTGCTCGTCGGGCTGGTGGGCGGCTGGCCCGGTGCCGCCGTCGCCCAGCAGGTGCTGCGGCACAAGACCAAGAAGCTGAGCTTTCGAACCCGGTTCTGGTCCACGGTGATCCTGAACGTGATCGCCTTCGTTCTGCTGGCCTGGTACATCAGCGAGCACCCGATTCCGGGGCTCGTGTTGTTCTAGGCGGGCCTCACTCGAGCGGTCTCCGCCCGATCACCACGACGGTCACGTCGTCGTCCTCGTCGTCGATCTCGGTCTGGACCCCGAGGCCGGCACCGGCCATCAGGGATGCGGCGACCCCCGCCTGTTCCTCGCTCACCTCGATCAGCAGCCGCCCGCCCGGTGCCAGCCAAGCCGGAGCCCCCGCGATGACGCGGCGGTGGAGTTCGAGCCCGTCGGCTCCGCCGTCCAGCGCGATCCTGTGCTCGTGCTCGCGCGCCTCAGGGGGGAGCAGCGCGATCTCGGGGGTCGGCACGTAGGGCGCGTTCGCGAGGAGCAGCTCGACCCGGCCGCGCAGCGACGCCGGGAGCGGCTCGAAGAGGTCGCCCTCGTAGACCGCGCCGGGCGGCACGTTGACACGGGCGCAGCGGACGGCCGCGGGGTCGACATCCGCCGCGTGGAGTTCGACCCCCGCACCCAGACGAGATCGCACGGCGACCCCGAGAGCGCCGACGCCGCAGCACAGGTCGAGCACGACCGCATCCGGATGCCCGAGTCGTGCCGCCTGCTGCACGAGGGACTCGGTGCGGTGACGCGGCACGAACACGCCGGGCTCGACCATGAAGCGGATGCCGTCGAACTCGGCCCACCCCACGATCTGCTCGATCGGATCGCCGGCCACCCGGCGCCCGACCATCTCGTCCAGGTGATCGGCGTCGGTGGCTTCTGCAACGAGCACCGCCGCTTCCTCCTCGGCGAACACACTGCCTGCGGCCCGAAGGCGCGCCACGATCTCGGCTTGGCTCACCCAGCGACCTTGCCATGAATGTCAACGCTCCGAACCAATCCTGTGCATTCCGACCGGGCAGGGGCGAGACTGGTCCCACGATCGAAGGAGATCCCATGACCATCTCGGATCGGGCCGCGAAGCCCGCCCCCGTCTCCCCCGCCCTTGATTTGCCTGCTGCGCAGAAAGCGGAGCTCGACGCGGACATTCAGGCGCTCGCCGCCGGAGCCGCAGCATGGGCCGAGACGCCCCTCGATCAGCGCGCCGCCCTGCTGCGCGAGGTGCACGCCACTGTCTCGGCACAGGCCGAGCAGTGGGCGCATACCGCTGCCCGCATCAAGGGCCTCGAGCCCGATTCGCCCCTGGTCGGCGAAGAGTGGATGTCGGGTCCGTACGCCGTGCTCTCTGCCGTCGCCGCCCTGGCGCACACGGTCGATGCGCTGGCGTCCGGCGTGTCGCCGATCGCCGACCGGAACCTGGGCACTGCTCCCGGTGGGCGCGTCACCGTTCCCGTGATGCCCTTCAACGCCTACGAGGGTCTGCTTCTGCACGGATTTCACGGCGAGGTCTGGCTGAAGCCGGGCGTCACCGCGACGCAGGCGCGCGGCGAGGCAGGTCTCGGCGAGCTCACTCCGACGTTGTCGGGAGGCGTCGGCCTGGTGCTCGGAGCCGGCAACATCACGTCGATCCCGCCCCTCGATGTGCTGTACGAGATCGTCGCGCACAACCGTGCCAGCCTGCTGAAGCTCAACCCGATCATGCAGGGGATCATGGACGTCTACCAGGCCGCCCTCGCTCCCCTGGTCACCGCCGGGATGCTGCGCATCGTCCAGGGCGGCGCCGCCGAGGGGAGCTACTTGGCCCACCACGACGGCATCCAGCACGTGCACATCACCGGCAGCGCCGCGACCCATGACGCCATCGTCTGGGGGGTCGGCGCGCAGCGGGCGGCGAACAAGACGGCCGCGACGCCGCTGCTCAAGAAGCCGATCACGAGCGAGCTCGGCGGGGTCTCGCCGATCATCCTGGTGCCCGGAAAGTGGACCAAGCGCGATCTGCGCTTCCAGGCCGAGCATGTGGCGACCCAGCGGCTGCATAACGGCGGCTACAACTGCATCGCCGGTCAGATCGTGGTGCTGAGCTCGGACTGGCCGCAGAAGGCGGCGTTCCTCGACGAACTGCGAGCCGCCCTCGAGCGCACTCCGGGCCGTCGCGCCTGGTATCCGGGCAGTGACGACCGGGTGGCGGATGTCGCCGCGCACTACCCCCAGGCGCAGAAGCTGGCAGACGGCGCGCGTCTGCTGGTCGACATCCAGGCCGACGAAGACGCCTCGCATCTGCAGACGACGGAATCCTTCTCGCCGGTGCTCGGCGTGATCGAGGTGGCCGGCACCGGCCAGGCTTTCCTGGATGCCGCCGTGGCCACGGTCAACGCCGACTTCCTCGGCACCCTCGGCGCCAATGTGCTGATCGCCCCGGCCGAGCGCAAGGCGCTGGGCGCCGGATTCGACGAAGCGATCGCCTCGCTGCGCTACGGCTCGATCGCCATCAACAGCTGGACGGGCTTCGCCTTCCTCGCCGCGGGCGCCTCGTGGGGTGCGTTCCCGGGCCACCCGCTCGACAACGTGCAGTCGGGTATCGGCGTCGTGCACAACGCGCTGCTGCTGGACCACGCCGAGCGCACGGTGGTGACCGGGCCGTTCCGCCCCTTCCCGCGCTCGGTCGCGGGCGGCGAGTTCGCGCTCTTCCCCAAGCCGCCGTGGTTCGTCACGGCGCGCTCGGCGGCGCGGACCGGCGAACTGCTCACCCGCTTCGCGCAGAAGCCGAGTTGGCTGAAGATGCCGGGGATCTTCCTCTCGGCGTTCCGCGCCTGAGCTCGTCGAGCAGCCGTCTCGACGCCATTGACACACTCGAACATATATTCGAAACTAAAGGGATGGCGCCTCCCTCCTCGGCTGCATCCGTCGCCCTGCGGGTCGACAATGATCTCGACGCGCCCGAGACCCGCGCCGACACCGCCGACGTGGTGCGCGAGCTGCAGGCGCGCATCCGGGGCATGCAGCGCACCACGCTCGACACCCGGGCCCTGCCGACGCACCCGGCGCTCGGCGAGTTGCTGCCGGGCGGCGCCCTCGCCGCCGGTGGCGTCTACGCGGTCGACAATTCGACGACGCTCGCGCTCGGGCTGCTGCAGGGGCCGAGCGCGGCCGGATCCTGGTGCGCCATCGTCGGAATGCCCGACCTGGGCGTCGAGGCCGTCGCCGGTCTGGGGCTCGACCTGGAGCGGCTGGTGCTGGTGCCGCATCCGGGCGAGCAGTGGCTGTCGGTGGTCTCGGCCCTGATCGATGTGGTCTCGGTCGTGCTGGTGAAGCCGCCGACGCGGGGGCAGGGGCGCACCCGCCTGGGCGACGCCGCCGCCAGCAGGCTGGCGTCGCGCCTGCGGCAGCGCGAGGCGGTGCTGGTGAGCCTGGGTGAGGGAACTGCGCGCGACGGTTCGGGCGAGGCCTGGCCGCGAACGGATGCCCGACTCACCGTCACCGCGAGCACCTGGGCGGGCATCGGGGCCGGCTTCGGGCATCTCACCGCGCGCCAGGTCACGGTCAGTTCGGCCTCGCGCTCCTGGGCCGGGCGCGCCAAGTCGCGTCGGCTGTGGCTGCCCGGCGCTGATCAGCGCATCGAGGCGGTCGTGGCGCGCGATGACTCCGCGAGTCGTGACGCCCATCACGCGCTGCGAACCGTGGCGGGGTGACCGGCCGCGGCAGACATCCCGGGCTTTCAAGCAAATTCGAGTGCTCTTTCGGCGCGGATTGCTCCGAACCCTCGAAACTGCGGAGGCGGCGGAGGCGGGAGCGCGGCGTGAGTGGTCTCACTCCTCGCCGATGTCCTCGTTCCAGAGCTCGGGATTCGCCTCGATGAATTCGCGCATGATCCGGATGAGCTCGGGGTCGTTGACCGTGGTCACCTCGGTGCCGTTCTCGACCAGCCAGTCCTGACCGCCGAAGAAGTTCTCGTTCTCGCCGACGATCACTCGGCCGATGTTGAACTGCCGCACGAGCCCCGAGCAGTACCAGCACGGCGACAGGGTCGTGGCCATCGTCGTCGTGCGGTAGCTCGTCTGGCGCCCGGCGTTGAGGAACGCCGCTGTCTCGCCGTGCAGCGCGGGGTTGCCGCCCTGCACGCGCTGGTTGTGCCCGCTGCCGAGCAGGCGGCCCTCCTCATCGAAGAGGGCCGCCCCGATCGGGATCCCGCCCTCGGCGAGACCCTTCAGAGCCTCGGCCGTGGCGACGGCGAGCTTCTCGGCGTCTGTGGCGTAGATCCGCTCGTTCATGAGTCGACTACGCGGCCGAGTCGGCTGCGTCGACGCCGATGATCACGTCGGGCTCCTCGGCGAGCGGGCCCCCGAGCTTCGGCTTGAACGCGGTGAACAGGGCCCAGTAGATCAGCCCGGCCAGCACGAAGCCGACGAGCGGGGTGACGTCGCCGAGCGCGGCCAGCGGCGCCTTCTCGCGCACGAGGAAGCCGGTGAACAGCACCTGGTTCGAGAACAGCACGATGGAGATGACCCCGGCCACGATGAGCGAGAGGATGCCCGCCGGGTTGCGGTATTTCGCCTTGTCGGGGATGAACGCCGAGATCGCGGTGCCGCGCCGGATCAGCCGGTCGACGAGCACGATGCCGAGCCACGGCGCGATCCAGTACGCGATGACCAGCAAGAAGTTCTCGTAGTTCGAGGTGTAGTTGTTCAGGATCGAGATGAGAGCGATCACGAAGCCGAGGATGCCGAACGCGACGGCGATGATCGCTCGGCGAAGGGTGTACCGGATGCGCACGCCCGCAGCGAGGAACGACATCGCACCGGAGTAGATGTTGAGCGCGTTCGCCGCGATCGCGCCGATCGCGATGGCCACCAGGGTGATGTCGGCGATCCAGGTCGGCATGCCGCTCACGAAGGCGTCGGTCGGCGACGCGCCCTTGGGCGCGACGATGAGGGCGGATGCCGCTCCTGCCGCCATCAGCAGCGTGCACGACACGAAGTTGCCGAGTCCGGCGGCCCAGGCCGTCTTCACCATGCTCGCGGTCTTCGGAAGGTACCGGCTGTAGTCCGACGCGTACGGGTTCCAGCCGGCTGCGTAGCCGAAGGCCGCCGATGCGGTCAGCGTGAATCCGGCGAGGCTGAAGCCGTTGTGGCTGGCGATGCCCGGTGCGACCTGCGGATTCGCGAAGATGGCGATCGTCGCGATGATGAAGACGACGCCGAGCACGATGCTCGCGTAGCGCTCGAAGACCTGCACCAGATCGTGGCCGACGAACGCCAGCGCCACCTCGAGCACCACGATGATGATCAGCGCGATCCAGATCGGCATGTCGGTGAGGGTCGCGAGGGCGAAGGCGCCGCTCACCGAGTTCACGGCGAACCAGCCGAGCCCTGCCATCACGGTGTTGATTGCCGCGGGCAGGATGTTGCCGCGCAACCCGAACGCCGTGCGGCTCAGAACCAGCTGCGCGAGCCCCTCGCGCGGACCCCAGGTCGAGAGAATGCCCTGTGTTGCGGCGCCGAGCGCGTTGCCGAGGACGATGGCGGCGATCGCCTGCCAGAATCCGAGGCCGAAGAATGCGACGCCGATGAAGCCGACGAACACGGTCGCGAACTCGAGGTTCGGGGCGGACCAGGTGGCGAAGAGCTGCCAGGGGGAACCGTGGCGTTTGGAGGCCGGGATGGCTTCGATGCCCCCCGGTTCGATCGACGTGGGACGGGCGGGGGCGGTAGTGGTCATGCCGCCCAGCGTAGGGAGTCAGGCGCGCCGCGCTCGCATCGAATCGCCCGTTTGTTACACAGGATTAACGCGAGGTGAACAGACGGTCGCGATCAGCTCGGGAGGTCGCGTTCTGGGGGATGTCGGAATGGGCCGCTGAACCATGCGGCGCATGTCGCGGCAGCCGAAGGGGCATTGACACGCTCGAACATGTGTTCGAATATAGGTCATGGACGCGAACGGCTCGGCGGCAGGCGGCGCACAGCCGCGGCTGCTGGTGCTGTGGGTGCCCGACTGGCCTGTGCTCGCGCATGCCCGTGCCCAGGGCTCCGAGGGCAAGCGGCTTCCGGATGCCGCCCCCCTTGCCCTCATCGACAGCACTCCCGGCGCCCGCGGCCTCGTCTTCGCGTGCTCGGCGGCGGCCCGGGTGGAGGGGGTGGTGCGCGGGATGCGGATCCGGGAGGCGCAGTCGCGGTGCCCGCGCCTCCAGGTGCTGCGCTACGACCCGGCCCTCGACGCCCGGGCCTTCGAGCCCGTGCTGGCCGGGCTCGAGCAGGCGCTGCCGGGGCTGCATCCGCTGCGGCCGGGAACGGTCGCGGTGCGGGCGCGCGGACCGGCCCGCTACTACGGCGGCGAGCAGGCGGCGGCGCTGACCGTGCTCGGGATCGTGGGCGAACTCGGGATCGAGAACGCGCGGGTCGGGATCGCCGAGGGACTGTTCGCGGCCGAGCGGGCGGCGCGTGGCGCTGGTTTCGACACGGCCGCGGGGCGGGCTACTCAACCGGCGAGAGTGACCATCGTTCCGAACGGCGGCACCGCCGCCTTTCTCGCGCCGCTGCCGGTGAGTCTGCTCGAGCAGCCCGAGCTGGCGAGCCTGCTCCCCCGGCTCGGCATCCGCACGCTGGGCGAGTTCGCGGCCCTCGATGCGCAGGATGTCATTGCGCGCTTCGGTCCGTTGGGGGCGCGGCTGCATGCGCTCGCCGGCGGGCGGGATCCGCGGCCGGCGACCCCGCGCATCCCGCCCCGCGATGTCGACGTGCAGGTGGACTTCGAGCCCGCGCTCGACCGGGTCGACCAGGTGGCGTTCGGCGTGCGGGTGGCAGCCGACGACTTCGTCAACGCACTCCTGGCGCAGCGGCTGGTCTGCACGGCGCTGCGGGTGGAGCTGATCGGCGAACGCGGCGAGTCGAGCGAGCGGGTGTGGCTGCATCCCCGGTCGTTCTCGGCGGCGGAGGTGGTCGACCGGGTGCGGTGGCAGCTTCAAGGTGCAATGCACGGGGATGACGCCGGTGCTGGAGAGATGCGTGCGGGGGAGCTGCGTTCCGCCGTCACCCGCGTGCGCATCAGCCCCGAGGCCGTCGATCCGGTCGGCGCGCACGAGCGCGGGCTGTGGGGCACCGGCCCCGACGAGAACGTGCACTCCGGCCTGTCGCGGGTGCAGGGCATGGTCGGGCACCGCGGCGTGCTCACCGCGACGCCGTCCGGCGGGCGCACCCCGGCCGAGCGTCAGACTCTCGTGCCCTGGGGCGATCGGCCGCCCTCGTTCGACGGTCTTGCGGCGCGCGATCCGCAGAAGCCGTGGCCGGGGTCGCTGCCGCCACCCGCACCGGCGACCGTGTACGAGCTGCCCCGGCAGATCGCGGTGCACGATGCCCGTGGCCGCCCGGTCACGGTCGACGAGCGCGGCGAGCTCAGCGCCCCGCCCGCCGTGATGGTCGGCACCGGCTCGGGGGGCACGGGCGCACGCCGCCCGCTGACGGCCTGGGCGGGTCCGTGGCCGCTCGAGCAGCGCTGGTGGGATGCGGCGGCCGCCCGCAGCACGAACCGCTTCCAGGCGGTCGACGGCGAGGGCGTGGCGTGGCTGCTGGTGCTCGACGACGACGGCTGGTGGGCGGAGGGCCGTTATGACTGACCGCTCACAGCTCCAGCGTGCGCCGGTAGTCGGTCCCGTCTGCGTTGCGGGTGATGAGCCCGGCGTCGACGAGCGCGCGGCGCAGCGTGTTCGGGTCGGTCGTGAAGGCGAACAGCTTCTGCGTGAACGGCTTCTCGGCGAGCACCTCCTCGGTGCCCATGAGACGCTCGGCGATCCAGGTGAGCAACTCGAGCCGGTCGTCTGTCGACCGCGGCCAGTGGTCGATGCGCCCGTCGGAGCGCAACCAGCGGTCGACCCCCTCCTTCTCGGCGCGACCGGCAGCGAGCATCGCCCGCAGCCGGGGTTCGTCGAGCTGCTGGGCAGGCGTGAGCAGTCCGCTCTGCATCAGGATGCGGCGGGCCTCCCGTCGCTCGGGAGCGCTCACCTCGGGGTCGCTCCCCACGATGATCTCGGCCAGGGCGCGCCGCAGCCGCGGATTCACCAGCGCCGCCAGCACGGCGCGCCAGGCCTCGGTGCTCTCGACAGCGGCAGTCGGCTCCGCAGCATCCACCATGCTTCGAGGGTAGGCGCGTAGCCATGGGCTGGAACAACCCGCCGATCCCCTGGTCCGAGTTCGAGCGCGCACTCAGCGATCAGCGGCGCCCCCAGCAGATGCCGAGGGGCGTCGACGGGGGCGACAGCCCGGCCTGGTCGCTGAAGCGCGGGCCGTATGTGGCGCCGCAGGGCATCGTGCGCGATCCGGACGCCCTGCCCTACGCCGAGCTGCATGCGCACTCCAGCTACAGCTTTCTCGACGGCGCCTCCAGCCCCGAAGAGCTGCTCGAAGAGGCGGAGCGCCTCGGGCTGCACGCCCTCGCGATCACCGACCACGACGGCTTCTACGGCATCGTCCGGTTCGCCGAGGCGGCCGAGACGGCGTCGGTGAAGACGGTGTTCGGCGCGGAATTGTCGCTCGGGCTGAGCGGTCCGCAGAACGGCGAACCGGACCCCGAGGGCAGTCACCTGCTCGTGCTGGCCCGGCAGGAGGAGGGCTACCACCGGCTTGCGAAGGCGATCACCGAGGCGCAGTTGCGCGGCGGCGAGAAGGGCAGGCCGGTCTACGACCTCGAGGAGCTGGGCGAACTGGCGGGCGGGCACTGGGTGGTGCTGACCGGGTGCCGGAAAGGTGCGGTCAGGCGGGGTCTCGATACGTCGCGGAGCGACTACTCGACCACCAAGAGCGCCGAGGAATTGGACCGCCTGGTGCGGCTGTTCGGCCACGACAACGTCCATGTCGAGCTCATCGACCATGGCGGTCCGCTCGACAGCGAGCACAACGACATGCTCGCCGCCCTGGCCGCCGAGCGCGGTCTGCCGGTGATCGCGACCGGCAACGTCCACTACGCCACTCCCGCCGACCGGCACCTGGCCACCGCGGTCGCCGCCGTCCGGGCACAGCGCAGCCTCGACGAGCTCGACGGCTGGCTGCCGGGTGCGGGCATGGCGCACCTGCGCTCGGGGCGCGAGATGCGCGCCAGGTTCGCCCGCTATCCGGGGGCCGTCGAGCGCACCGTCGAACTCGCCGACGAGTTGGCGTTCCCGTTGCGTCGCGCCAAGCCGGCCCTGCCCCAGCAGGAGGTTCCCGATGGCCACACCCCGATGAGCTACCTGAAGAAACTGGTCTGGGATGCCGTTCCGCGCAAATATCCCGACCTCACCGCGGCTGACACGAAGCGCATCGAGGCCGAACTGGCGGTGATCGAGCAGAAGGACTTCCCCGGCTACTTCCTGATCGTCTTCGACATCGTCCAGTTCGCCAGGAGCCGCGGCATCCTGTGCCAGGGCCGCGGCTCGGCCGCCAACTCGGCGGTCTGCTACCTGCTCGACATCACGGCGGTCGACTCGATCTTCTACCAGCTGCCGTTCGAGCGCTTCCTCTCCAGCCTGCGCGACGAGGAGCCGGACATCGACGTCGACTTCGACTCCGACCGGCGCGAGGAGGTGATCCAGTGGGTGTTCGAGAAGTACGGCCGGCGCAACGCGGCGCAGGTGGCCAACGTCATCCAGTACCGGCCCAAGAACGCCATCCGCGACATGGCGAAGGCGCTCGGGCACAGTCCAGGCCAGCAGGACGCCTGGAGCAAGCAGGTCGAGCGCGGCGCGCTGGAGCTGGGAGCGACGACCATTTCTGGTCGTCGCCGCGACGCCGGCGCTGGGAGCCGTCCCGGCTCCCAGACCGTCAGCTACCCCGAGCACGACATCCCGGATGCGGTGGTCGACCTGGCGACGAAGCTGCTGAAGGCGCCGCGGCACTTGGGCATCCACTCGGGCGGGATGGTGCTGACCGACCGCCCGGTCGGCGAGGTGGTGCCGATCGAGCACGCCCGCATGGATGACCGCACCGTCATCCAGTGGGACAAAGACGATGCCGCCTGGATGGGGCTGGTCAAGTTCGACCTGCTGGGCCTCGGCATGCTGGCGGCGCTGCAGCACTGCTTCGACCTGATCCGCCAGTCGACCGGCGAGGAGTGGGAGCTCGCCACGATCCCCAAGGAGGAGAAGGCGGTCTACGACATGCTCTGCCGCGCCGACTCGATCGGCGTGTTCCAGGTCGAGAGCCGGGCGCAGATGGGCCTGCTCCCCCGGCTGCAGCCGCGCCGGTTCTACGACCTCGTGGTGCAGATCGCGCTGGTGCGGCCCGGCCCGATCCAGGGCGGGGCCGTGCATCCTTTCGTGCGCCGCAAGCTCGGCACCGAGGAGGTGAGCTATCTGCACCCGAAGCTGATCCCGGCGCTGGAGCGCACGCTCGGCATCCCCGTGTTCCAGGAGCAGCTGATGCAGATGGCGATGGCCGTCGGCGACTGCTCGGGAGAGGACGCCGACCTGCTGCGCCGGGCGATGGGCAGCAAGCGCGGGCTGGAGAAGATCGAGTCGCTGCGCACGAAGCTCTATGACGGGATGGCGTCGAACGGGCTCACCGGCGAGGTCGCCGACGAGATCTACGGCCGCATCCAGGCCTTCGCCAACTTCGGCTTCGCCGAGAGCCACAGCCTGAGCTTCTCGCTGCTGGTCTACGCGAGCTCGTGGCTCAAACTGCACTACCCGGGCGTGTTCCTCGCGGGGCTGCTGCGCGCGCAGCCGATGGGTTTCTACTCCCCCGCGTCGCTGAGTGCGGATGCGCGCCGTCACGGCGTCGAGGTGCGGCGCCCCGATCTGCAGCTGTCGGGGGTCGAGGCCGGAATGGAGCCGCTCACCGCCGACTCGGATGACGGGCCGACGGGCCTGCTCTCGTGCACCGACCGCATCCAGCCGCCCACCGGCGTCTTCGACCGTTCCGAACCGGACGTGTCGGTCGACCACCGCCGCGACGGCAACTGGGCGGTGCGGCTCGGCCTGGCCGCCGTCAACCGGATCGGCACGAAGGTGGCCGAGCGGATCGTGACCGAGCGCGAGGCATCCGGCCCCTACCGCTCGATGGAAGACCTGGTGCGCCGCACCTCGCTCAACACCGCCCAGCTCGAGTCGCTGGCGACGGCGGGCGCCTTCGACTGCTTCGGGCTCACCCGGCGCGAGGCGCTCTGGCGCGCCGGAGCGGCCGCGCAGGACCGCGAGGAGTTCCTCGCCGACTCGATCGTCACGGTGCACCCGCCGCTGTTCGCCGACCCGAGCGCGTTCGAGACACTCGCCTCGGATCTCTGGGCGACGGGCATCTCGACCGACGACCACCCGCTCGCGCACTTCCGAGAGGGGCTCGCAGAGCGCGGCGTCCTGTCGTCGCAGGACATGCGCACGGCTGAGAGCGGCCGCCGCATCGAGGTGGCCGGGTTGGTGACTCATCGGCAGCGGCCGGCCACGGCATCCGGCATCACCTTCCTCAACCTCGAAGACGAGCACGGGCTGGTCAACGTGATCTGCTCGATGGGCGTCTGGGGTCGCTACCGCCGCGTGGTGCGCGAGTCTTCTGCTCTCATCGTGCGCGGCATCCTCGAGCGCTCGGACGAAGGGGTGACGAACCTGCTTGCCGACCGCTTCGAGCCGTTGCGCGTGGCCGTGCTGCACCGTTCGCGCGACTTCCAGTAGGCAAACCGCTCGACCGACCGTGTCGAACTCCTCCGACGGCAGCACCCGACCGCTGTACGCGACTGCTCCGCCGACTGCTCCGCCCGAGAGCCGACCCGTCTGTCCCCCTGTTTGGGACCGGCGGTCAGTACCCGGGGGTCCGTAGCCTCGAAGACGAAGAACCCGACGACATGAGGTCCACCGTGCCCGCATCGACACCCGCCCGACTTGCATTGCGCGCCTGGTATGCGTTCCGCATGCTGCGGATGCGCACGCAGGTGCAGCCCCAGGATGTGCCCGCCGTGCGCAGCGGCGATCCGCTGGCCGACCGCATCCTGGTGGTCGGCAATGGTCCGAGCCACGGCTGGGGCGTCGTCAGCCACCAGCTCGCCCTCACCGGCCAGTTGGCCGATGCCGTCGCTGCCCGCACCGGACGCGCCTGCGACGCCGACCTGATCGGCGCCGAGGCGATGAACGTGCGCTCCGCGCTGGCCTGGATCGGAGATCGTGACCTGCGCGGCGACGACTGCGTCGTGCTGGTGGTCGGCTTCAACGACGCCCTGCGGTTCACCCCGGTGGCCATCTGGGAGCGCGAACTCCGCAATCTGATCGATGGCATCGCCGCTCGTCAGCGCCACGATGCGACCATGGTGGTCGTCGGCATCCCGCCGATCTCGTCGTTCAGCTCCTACGGCAGCCTGGCCGGGCGGATGAGCGACCAGCACCGGCTGAAGTTGAACGCGGCGAGCAAGCAGATCGCACGCATCCGCGGCATCGACTACCTCGAGTTGCCGATGCCGAAGGGGGCGGGCTCCGCCGATGCCGTCTACCAGGAGTTCGCCGCCCGCATCGCGGTGGACGTCGCCCCCAAGGTGATGTGCACCCGCCCCACGCCCACTCCCCGCGCTGCCCAGCACGACAAGGTGTGGGACTGGAGCGGCACCGGCGCAATCGTCGAAGCTGCCCGCCACGGCGGTGAGACCGAGCTGCGCCGCCTGACCGACAAGGCCCAGAAGTCGTTCGGCGTCGAACTCGCGGTCGTCTCGCTAGTCGACGGCGATCGGCTCTACCACGGCACGAACACCGACGTCATGCCGGCCTCGGTGCCCCTCGAGCTCTCGTTCTGCCGTTACACCGTCGAGAGCGGTGAACCCGTGATCATTCCCGACACCGGTCGCGACCCGCGGTTCACCGATAACCCGCTGGTGGATGTCTCGTTCATCAACTTCTACGCCGGCTATCCCCTCCGCGCGACGGATGGGCACGTGATCGGCTCGTTCTGCCTGCAGGGATCGCAGCCGCGCAAGGAGTCGGCGGTCGCCATGGACCTCCTCCAGCAGTTGGCCATGGAGGCCCAGGAGGTGCTGCGCGGTTACGAGGATGAGCCACCGGTCATGGACTTCGCCCCGCCGTCGTCGCGCATGCCGGCGCCGATGGGCGCACCCGTGTCGTTCGACGAATAGCCGCCGCAGCGCAGGAGCGCGCGATCGGCAGAGGTCAGGAGCGCGCGGCGATTTCCGCCTCGGCCAGCAGCACGCAGTCGCACAGCCCCGAGATCGCGGTCTCCAGCTCGTCGAGCGTCGGATAGGTGGGTGCGATCCGGATCACCGCGTCGTGCGGGTCATCCCCGTAGGGGAATGCGGCTCCCGCCGGGGTCACCGCGATGCCGGCGGCCTTGGCCAGTTCGACCGCACGAGTCGCCGTTCCTGAGGGCGCCGTCAGCGCGATGAAGTAGCCGCCGAGTGGTCGCGTCCACGTGCCGTGTCCGGTCAGCCGCTCAGCAAGCAGCCGCTCGACCAGCGCGAACTTGGGCGCGATGATCTCGCGGTGCTTGCGCATGAGCGCGCGCACCCCGTCGGCAGAGCCGAGGAAGCGCACGTGGCGCAGCTGGTTCACCTTGTCGGGCCCGATGGTCTGCACCCCGGCGTGCAGCCGGTACCAGGCGATGTTGGCCGGCGAGGCGCCGAAGAACGAGACCCCGCCACCGGCCAGCGTGATCTTGGATGTCGACGCGAACACCAGGGGACGGTCGGCATGACCTGCCGCCGCCGCCAGACCGAGCACGTCGATCGCCGGCTGCTCGTTCGAGGTCAGGTGGTGCACGGCGTACGCGTTGTCCCAGAAGATGCGGAAGTCGGGCGCGGCGGCAGGCAGCGAGACCAACGCCTGTGCCTCGGCCTCGGTGACGGTGAGGCCGCTGGGGTTTCCGTACATCGGCACCAGCCACATCCCCCGCACCGCCGGGTTCTTCAGGTGCTCGGCGATGGCCGTGAGGTCGAGCGCGCCGCCCTCGAGGTACGGCAGCGGGATCATCTTGATGCCGAACGACTCGGTGATCGCGAAATGCCGGTCGTAGCCGGGAACCGGGCAGAGGAAGGCGATCTCGTCGTCACGCCAGGGAACGGTGTTGCCCGGGACGCCGTGCAGCAGGGCGTGCACGATCACGTCGTGCATCACGTTCAGGCTCGCGTTGCCCAGAGCCAGCAACTGGTCGACGGGGATCCCGAGCAGCTCGCTGAAGATCGCGCGGAGTTCGGGCAGCCCGTCCGACCCGCCGTAGTTGCGCACGTCGACGCCGTCGGCTGAGGTGTGGTCGGCCGAGAGCGGCAGATCGAGCATCGCGCTGGAGAGATCCAGCTGAGCGGGCGATGGCTTGCCGCGGGTCAGGTCGAGCTTCAGCCCGCGCGCCTTGAGCGCCTCGTATGCGGTCTGCAGATCGGCGAGGGATGCGGCTGCTGTCGTGCTGGTCGGCATGAGACAACGGTAGCCGGTCCGTGCGGCGCTCACCCCGCTAGTCGGCCGCGCAACCAGTCGATCCGCGACTGGAGCTGGGCGACCGTGGCCTTGGCCACCTCAGGCCCCCCGCAGGCGCGCCGCACCTCGGCGTGCACCATGGCGTGCGTCTGACCCGAGCCGCGCGCGCGGATCGACACCAGGCTGTTCAGCAGCTTGCGCTGCTCGGCCAGGGTGCGGTGCAGGGGCTTCTCCTCGGCTGCACCCCCGTCGTGTGCCGCAAGGCCTCCGCTCGCCGCGGCGGCGCGTCGACGCTCGAGGGCGTGACGCGCCTGCCGTTGCTGCCGTGCCTTGAGCAGCTCGCTGACCTGGTCGGGCTCCAGGATGCCGGGCAGACCGATGAAGTCCCACTCCTCAGCGGATCCCGGCTCGGCGAGGGCGCCGAACTCATCGCCGTCGTAGAGCACCTTCTCGAAGGTCGCGACCGAGCCGAGAGCGGTCCACTCGTACTCGTCGAGCAAATCGGCGGATGCTGCCTCGCCCTTCTCTGCGCGCTCCAGCGCGTCGTCGTCGAGCAGCTGGTCATCTGCCGACTCGCGATCGAGGGCATGGTCGCGCTCCCGCTCCAACTCGGAGGCGAGAGCCAGCAGGATCGGCACGCTGGGCACGAAGATCGACGCGAGCTCACCGCGCCGCCGTGCCCGCACGAATCGTCCGATCGCCTGCGCGAAGTACAGCGGCGTTGCGGCGCTCGTCGCGTAGACGCCGACGGAGAGCCGGGGCACGTCGACGCCCTCGGAGACCATGCGGACCGCCACCATCCAGCGCTGCGTCCCCTCGGCGAACTGCTGGATGCGCGCGCTCGCCTCGGCCTCGTCGCTGAGCACGACCACAGGGCTGTGTCCCGTCAACCCGGTCAGGATGGTCGCGTAGGCCCGGGCGGTGGCCTGGTCGGTGGCGATCACCAGGCCGCCGGCATCCGGAACGGCTTGCCGCACCTCGCTCAAGCGTCGATCGGCGGCGGCGAGGACCGCGGTGATCCAGTCGCCATCGGGGTCGAGCGCGGTTCGCCATGCCTGCGCCGTGACATCGGTGGTGTCCGGTTGCCCGAGCGTGGCCTCGAGCTCTTCACCCTGCCGGGTGCGCCAGCGCATCGAGCCGGCGTACGACAAGAAGATGACGGGTCGCACGACCCCGTCGCGCAGCGCGCGGCCGTAGCCGTATGCGTAGTCGGTCTGCGACAGCCGCACACCCTTCTCGTTGCGCAGGTACTGCACGAACGGGATCGGAGCGGTGTCGCTGCGGAACGGCGTGCCGGTGAGCGACAGCCGCCTGGTGGCTCCGTCGAACGCCTCGCGGATGGCGTCGCCCCAGCTCAGGGCGTCGCCCCCGTGATGCACCTCGTCGAGGATGACCAGCGTGCGCTTCGACTCGGTCAGCTCGCGGTGCAGCGCCGCGCGCACCGCGATCTGGGCGTAGGTGACGACGACCCCGTGGTACTGCCGCGACTCGCGACCGTGTCGGTTGCTGAAGCGCGGGTCGAGCCGGATGCCCGCACGGTGCGCGGCATCCGCCCACTGCGTCTTGAGGTGCTCGGTGGGCGCCACCACCGTCACGCGATCGACGATGCGGCGCTTGAGCAGTTCGCTCGCGAGTCGCAGCGCGAAGGTTGTCTTGCCGGCACCCGGAGTCGCGCTGACCAGGAAGTCGCGGTGCTCATGCTCGAAGTACCGGTCGAGCGCCTCCTGCTGCCAGGCGCGCAGCTTGTCGGCGGTGCCGCGCGGCGCCCGCTCGGGGAAGGCGGGTGAGAGGTGCTCGGCCGCCGAGGTCGCGCGGAACGTCGCTCCTCCCGTCGGCGTGTCCGTCACGTGCTCCACGGTACGTCACCCCGGTGACCCTGCTGACTCAGTCGTCTCCCCCTGAGATGCGACGGCGCTGGGCCTCGCCGAGCAGGGCGGCCGGGCGCACGACGCCGGCTCCGAAGCGCGAGCCGATGGCATCCACGGTGCCTTCGACCTCGCGCCACTGCTCGTCGTCGTCCCAGAGCCCAAGGCCGGCCACGGCGCCGACCAGCCCCTCTGCGCGCACCCCGATCAGCCGGACCGGCCGCCCGCCCTCGGCGGCGGCGTCGTAGAGCGCGCGTGCCTCCACGTAGATCCGCTTGCCGAGGTCGGTCGGCTCGGCCAGGGTGCGCGAGCGGCTGACGGTCGTGAAGTCGTCGAAGCGCAGTTTGAGCGCGACGGTGCGCGCCTGCACTCCGGCGCGGCGCAGACGGGCGCCGACCGCATCCGACAGCCGGAGCAGCTCGCGGTGCAGGGCCGCGGCATCCGTGATGTCGGTTTCGAAGGTCGTCTCGTGGCCGATGCTCTTCTCCTCGCGCTGCAACTGGATGGTGCGCGGGTCACGGCCCCAGGCCAACTCGTGCAGGCGGGCGGCATTGACCGGCCCGATCGCGCGCTTCAGGGTGTCGAGCGGCACGGCGGCGACGTCGCCGATCGTTCGCAGCCCGAGTCGATGCAGCTGCTCCTCGGATGTGCCGCCGACGCCCCACAGCGCCGTCACGGGCTGCGGGTGGAGGAACGCGATCGTGTCGGCGGCCGGGATCACCAGGAGGCCGTCGGGCTTCGAACGCCCCGAGGCGAGCTTCGCCACGTACTTGGTGGATGCCGCCCCCACCGAGCAGTGCAGCCCGGTCTGCTCGAACACCATCGCCCGCAGTCGGCTGCCGATCTGCCACGGCGTGCCGAGCAGCCGGATCGCGCCCTTCACGTCGAGGAACGCCTCGTCGATGCTGAGCGGCTCGACCAGCGGCGTGATCTCGCCCAGCAGGGTCATGACCCGCTTCGACGAGCGGGCGTACTGCTCGAAATGCGGCTCGAGGACGATGGCCTGCGGGCACCGACGCAACGCGACCGCCATCGGCATCGCCGAGTTGACGCCGTATTTGCGAGCCTCGTAGGTGGCCGCGGTGACAACCGACCGCGCCGAGCGATGACCGACGATCACCGGCTTGCCGACGAGCTCCGGCCGTTCGAGCAACTCGACCGAGGCGTAGAACGCGTCCATGTCGACGTGCAGGATGGTCGCGGTCAGGTCGTCGATCGGGTCGGACGTGACCAGGCGGCCGCTGCCGTCCTGCTTGCTCACCGCCCGATCCTCACGGGGTTCATCGTCTCATCCGCAGACGACGAAAGGCCCCGGCGCGAGCCGGGGCCTTTCGGAATCGGACTACGCCCGACGGCGGTTGAACAGTGCGTTGAAGATGAGCGTGACGATCAGCGCGCCGACGATCGCGGCGATCCACGCGGCCAGCGAGAAGAAGGCCGAGTAGGCGTCGGCCACGAAGAACCCGGCGATCCACCCGCCGAGCATGGCGCCCACGATGCCGAGGATGATCGTGAGGAGCCAGCCGCCCTTCTGCCGGCCGGGGATGATCAGCCTCGCGATGATGCCGGCGATGATGCCCAGGATGAGGAACGAAAGAAAGCCCATGAGTGCTTTTCCAATCGGTGCGTGCTGCATCCCGTCTCTCGGGACGACGCACAGTCTCCCAGAGCAGGCGGACGCACACACCCCCTTGACACCGCGCGGTGACGGCTGTTGCACACTGGAACCATGAGCCCGCAGCATCCGTGGACGCGATACGTCGCGATCGGCGACTCCTTCACCGAAGGCATCGGCGACCCGGAGCCGCGCTCCCCCGGCGGTCACCGCGGCTGGGCGGATCGGGTCGCCGAAGTGCTCAGCGACCAGACCGACGACTTCGCCTACGCCAATCTGGCTGTTCGCGGACGGCTGCTCGGGCAGATCCTCGACGAGCAGATCGAGCCCGCCCTCGAGCTCACACCCGATCTGGTGACGTTCTCGGCGGGCGGCAACGACATCCTGCGACCGGGAACCGATCCGGATGACGTGGCCGCGCGTTTCGAGTCCGGTCTCGTCCGGCTGACCGGCTCGGGCGCCACGGTGGTGATGTTCAACGGCCCCGACGTCGGACGCACGCCCGTGCTCGGCCGCATCCGGGGCAAGGTGGCCATCTACAACGAGAATCTGCGCGTTCTCGCGCAGAAGCACGGCGCCGTCATAGCCGATATGTGGGCGCTGCGCGAACTCGGCGACCCGCGCATGTGGGCGCCCGACCGCCTGCATCTCTCGGCCGTCGGCCACCACACCGTCGCCCGCATGGTGCTGGCGGCGCTCACCGTCGAGAACGACCTCGAGCCGTACACGCCCGAGCCGCTCCCGCCGCGGTCGTGGCGACAGGCGCGTCGGGAGGATGCCTCGTGGGCGCGGGAGTACTTCGGACCGTGGATCGTGCGCCGGCTGCGCAAGCAGAGTTCCGGTGACGGCGTGTCGGCCAAGCGCCCCACTGCGGGCGGCGTTCGCGAGAGCTAGGGTTCGGCGCGCCCGCGCCCGTGCGCGTGCGCTACGGCGCGCCGACGATCAATCCGGGATGCGACAGTCGCCACCCGGGCCCGGGGTCGTCGACCGTTGTCGAGAGGACCAGGGGCACCGAGACGGCGTGGCCCTCCGAGGTGAAGGTCGCCGTGCCGACGGCCTGCCCCTGCGCGCCGGTCGCGACCGGACTCGCGGTGACCGATTCGGTGACCTTCGCGTCGCCCCAGCTGACGAGGCTGGTGCTCTTCTGGGCGACGGCCGAGATCTTCTGACCCCACTCGGTGGTGTAGCTCGCGAAGGCGTCGCCCTTCTTCGCGAGGTCGAGCTGGTGGAACCCCGCGAGAACACCTGTCAGCAGGGATCGGATGTCGCTGTCCAGCGCCTGGTGCGTTCTCCCCCCGAGCACGACCCCGACGATCACGATCGTGGCCGACCCGACCTTGTGACGAGCCGCGAACAGCAGGTTGGAACCCGCGTCGTTCAGGGTGCCGGTCTTGATCCCCTCGATGCCGTCGTAGCCGAGCAGCGTGTTCGTGTTGGTGAGCGTGCCGACATCGTGCATGGTCATCGAAGTGGTGCTGACGATCGGAGCCAGCACGGGATCGGCCAGCACGAGCTTGCCCAGCTGCAGCAGATCGGCGGTGCTGGCGACGTCGGTGATGTCGATTCCGGTGGGGTCGGTGATGGTGACGCTGCTCAGCTTCTGGGCGGCCAGCCACGATCTCGCGGCCTCGAGGTAGGCATCCATCGATCCGAAGGCCCACAGGGCCAGGCTGGCGGCATAGTTGTTCGCCGAGTGGATCAAGGCGAGCTGCAGAAGCTCATGCTCCGTGAAGACGAGACCGCTCTTCACGGTCACGACCTGGCCATCGATCGAGATGTAGTGGTGGTAGAGGGCCACATCGGCGGAGGTCATGGTGACTTTCGGGCCCTCGGCGCCCACCGCGAGCGGCTTGGCCTGCAGCACGACGAGGGCCGTGATCAGCTTCGTGATGCTCGCCATGGGCAGCGGTGAGGTCGACCCGGACTGCGCGAGAACCCCGTCGAAGCCGACCGCGCCGATCGCGCTGCCCCCGTATCCCGGAAAGCTCAGCACGGCGGCCGACCCGGGCGGCACCACCCGTTGTGCGACCACAGGATCGACGGCGTGCAGGGGCGCCAGCAGGGTCATCGGCAGGTAGAACGCGACGGCCAGCAGCAGACCGAGCGTGCCGAACACCGCGATCCTCCGGCGGCGGAAGATCTGCTGTCGGGTGAGGGGCACCGGAAAATGCTACGGGCTAGACCCTGAGAGCCCAGAGCGCCACGGCCGAGGCGGCGGCGACGTTCAGGGAGTCCACGCTGCGCGCCATCGGGATGGTCACCACGACGTCGGAGCCCTCGATGGCCCCTGCCGACAGGCCGTCTCCCTCGGTGCCGAGCAGCAGGGCGATCCGCTCCGGCGGATCCGCGGCGAAGGCGTCGAGGGTGACCGCGCCCTCGTCGAGCGCGAGCGCCGCGATCGTGAAGCCTGCGTCGTGCAGCTGGGATGCGGCATCCGGCCACTCGGCCAGGCGCGTCCACGGCACCTGCAGCACCGCGCCCATGCTGACCCGCACCGAGCGCCGGTACAGCGGATCGGCGCAGCGCGGCGTCACGAGCACCGCGTCGGCGCCGAGACCGGCCACCGCGCGGAAGATGGCGCCCACGTTGGTGTGATCGACGATGTCTTCGAGCACGACCACTCGGCGTGCATCGCGCAGCAGCTCGGCGGCGTCGGGCAGGATCGGCCGGTGCATCGAGGCCAGGGCGCCGCGGTGCATCACGAAGCCGGTGATGGCCTCGAGCACGTCCGGCGGGGCCAGGAAGACCGGGATGTCGAACCCGGCCAGCAGCGGCTGCAGCTCGTCGAGCCACTTCTGCTGCAGCAGGACGGAGCGCGGAAGGTGCCCGGCGGCCAGCGCGCGTTCGATCACCTTGGTCGATTCGGCGATGTAGAGGCCGTCCTGCGGCTCCGTGAGCCGACGCAGCGACACGTCGGTCAGGCTGGTGTAGTCGCGCAGCCGGGGGTCTGCGGGGTCGTTGATCGGCACGATGTGCATTCGCCGCGCCTCCCCTCTGCCAGCCGTCGGAAACATATCGGAAAACTGAGTTGTTTAGTCTGACGGCAGCGGGAGGAGGCTCCGTGATCGCAACACCTGGGGCTGCTGTGGCGGCCGACCTCCTCGATGCGCGCCTGGAGGCCGAGGTGCAGCAGGCGGTCGAGCTGCTGCACGGTCGCACCGTCGCCGTGCTCACCGGCGCGGGGGTGAGCACCGACTCGGGAATCCCCGACTATCGCGGCGAGGGCGCGCCGGTGCGCACGCCGATGACCTTCGACCACTTCCTCGCAGACGAGGCCGGCCGCCGGCGCTACTGGGCGGGCAGCCATCTCGGCTGGCGGCACTTCTCAGCGGCGCACCCCAACGCCGGTCATCGGGCCCTGGCACAGCTCGAGCTCGCCGGCGTGGTGAACGGGATCATCACGCAGAACGTCGACGGTCTGCACCTGCGCGCCGGGTCGCGCCGCGTCGTCGACATCCACGGGTCGATGGACCGCGTGCGCTGCCTGCACTGCGGCCAGACCTTCGCGCGAGCCGACATCGCCGAGCGGATGGCCCGCGAGAACCCGTGGCTCGAGGCGCCGGAGGGCGTTGTGCTCAACCCCGATGGCGACGTGACCGTCGAAGACTCGGAGCGCATGCTGGTGCCCGGTTGCACGGTCTGCGGCGGCATCCTCAAGCCCGAGGTGGTCTTCTTCGGCGAGTTCGTTCCAGTCGAGAAGTTCGACGAGGCTCGTGCCCTGGTGCGGGGGGCCGATGCGCTGGTGATCGCCGGATCGTCGTTGGCGGTGAACTCGGGCATCCGCCTGCTCGATCAGGCCGCCAAGCGCAAGATGCCGGTCGTCATCATCAACCGCGGCGTCACCAAGGGCGACCCGCGCGCGAGCCTTAAGATCGACGCGGGAACCTCAGAAGTGCTCGAGGCCTTGCGCCGCCATCTGACCTGAGCACGCCACGGGCTCCCGCAAGGAGGCTCGAGGCATGACCGATCTGTATCTCGTGCGCCACGGCGAGACCGACTGGAATCGCCAGCGCCGCATCCAGGGACTCACCGACATCCCGCTCAACGAAACCGGCCGTGCGCAGGCGCGTGAGACCGGGATGCTGCTGGCCCGCCGCCGCTGGGACGCCATCTTCTCCAGCCCGCTCGGCCGCGCCGTCGAGACCGCCACGATCATCGCCGCCGAAGTCGGACTCGCCGAGCCGACCCTCGTCGACGCCCTCGTCGAGCGCAACTACGGGCAGGCCGAGGGCCTCGACTGGCTCGAGATCGAGCGGCGCTACCCGCGCGGCACGGTGGTTCCCGGACGCGAGTCGCGGGAGCAGGTCGGCGCCCGGGTCATCCCGGCCCTGATGCAATTGGCGGCCGAACGGCCGGGCGAGGCGCTGCTGATCGTCAGTCACGGCGGTGCGATCCGGTCGGTGCTGAACCAGGTCGAGCCCAGCGCCCGTCACGGGATGATCACCAACGGCTCGGTGCACAGCTTCCGACTCGAAGACGGCGCGCTGCGCCTCATCGCCTTCGACGATCCGATCGAGGTCGAGTCGATCGGTGAGAACTGCGGCGACATCGACGAGCAGAACCGGGTCGAGGCCGAAGAGGACGGCGCGGCATGAGTGCAGCAGGAGTCGCCCGCTTTCTGGCGGCGGTCGAGCCCCTCGGGCTGAGACCCGAGATCCGCGAGTTCGATGAGTCGACCCACACGGCGGCCGAGGCGGCCGCCGCCATCGGGTGCGACGTCGCGGCCATCGTCAAGAGCCTGGTGTTCGAGGCCGACGGGGCGCCGTTGCTGGTGCTGGCGTCCGGGCCGAACCGCGTCGACACGACCGCGCTCGGCGCCCGGCTCGGCGCCGTGATCGGCAAGGCCGACGCGAACACGGTGAAGGCGGCATCCGGCTACAGCATCGGCGGCGTGCCGCCTCTGGGGCTCCTCAGCCCGATGCGCACCGTGTGCGACGAGACCCTGCTGGCACTGCCGGTGGTCTGGGCGGCGGCGGGCAGCGCCACCGCCGTCTTCGCGATCGAGCCCGCCGAACTGGTGCGGCTGAGCAGCGCGCAGGTCGTTCCGATCAGGTGAACGGGCCCTGGCCGGTGCGCGCCGGTCGGTCGCCGCGGTCGCCGGCCAGCCCCTCCAAGGCGACGAGAAGGGTCTCGGCAGATCGCTCCCAACTGAAGTGCGCCGCCTGGGCGCGTGACGCCGACGAGCGGGCCCCCCACTCGGCCGGGTCTTCGAGGCGCCGGATCGCGGATGCCAGGGCGCCGGGGTCGGTCGCGGGTGCGTACAGCGCCGCCTCGCCCCCGATCTCGCGGAAGATCGGGACGTCGCTCACCACCACCGGCGTGCCGAGCGACATCGCCTCGACGAGCGGCAGCCCGAATCCCTCGTCGAGCGACGCGGTGACGAGCGCCGTCGCCGATTCGAGCAGCGCGAGGTAGTCGGCTTCGCTCGTGCCGTTGTGGATCACCAGCGAGTCGGCCGGGGCCAACGCGGTGAGCCGCTCTCGATCCGCGGGCGAGATCCTGCTGAGCAGGTGCAGGCGGTAGCCGGGCAGCTCGTGCAGCGCGCGAGCGAGCGTCTCGACGTTCTTGTAGGGCATGAACGACCCCATGTAGACCAGCTGGTGGTCGCTGGGCATCGAACGCGCGACAGGCGCCCCCACCGGCGCCGGGTCCGGAGCGTTGCCCACGATGACGATGGGCCGTTTCGTGAGTCGGTGCTCCTGGATCAGGTGCTGGGTCGTCTCCGAGACGGTGGCGACCGCGTCCGCGCGATTCAGCAGCAGTCGTTGCGGCCACCAGGCCAGGTGATAGAGCCTCCACAGCACCCGGATCGCGGGGTTCAGGTCGCGCGGGGGCGTCCGATTTCGGTAGTAGATGAGGTCGTGCAGCGTCTTGACGAGCTTGTAGCGGCGACCCAGGGTGCCCATGGTCTGCATGGGGGTGAAGACGACGTCCGGCTGGAGTCTGTTCACCTGCAGGGCGACCAGCGGTTCTCGGGCGCTGGTCGGCCCCGAGACGAGGGACCAGGGCAGCTCGGGAAGCAGCTTGAGCTGCCGTTCGTCGCTGATCAGCATGGTGACGGGATGCTTGCGGCTCAGCGCCTCAACCACGCCTGCGGTGTAGCGGCTGATCCCGTCGTGCTGGTCGGTGCGTACGTAGCGGCAGTCGACGACGATCTTCACGGTGTCTGCTTCATGGGGCGCTCGGCTCCGAGCGAGTCGACGAAGGTGCGGATGGCATCCGCCGCGGCCACTGCCGCCTCGTAGTGGACCAGGTGGCCGACATGCGGCAGAACGACGAGCCGAGCGTCCGGGAACAGCCCCACGGTCGCCTGCTGCCCGCTCAGCGGCGCGATTCGATCGTTCTCGCCCGCGATCATGAGCACCGGGACCCTGACCTTCGGAGCGGCGATGCCGACCTCAGTGCTCAGCGACGCGTCGAAGGCCTCGGCAACGGTCTTCGGGTCTGAGAAGCCGTTGAAGTAGCGGTGGTGCTCCTCGTGCACCCACCTGCGCAGCCGCTTGTCTGAGGTCGTCACCAGATTCATGCTCATGAACTGCACGACGAGCCAGTTGCCGAGCAGGGCGCGTCCGATCGGAGTCGGCAACCGGCGCGCCACTGCGTAGAAGGCCCGGGTCAGCCGGGTGATGCCCACCCCTGCCGCGATGCGCGGATCGGCCGAGATCGGGTTCAGCAGGATGAGGGCCGGAGTCGCAAATCCATCGGCCACCGCGTGGCTCGTGATCATCGAGCCGAAGGAGTGGCCGAGCACGATCGCGCCGGCCGGCAGCTGCACGGCGCGGGCGAAGGCCGTCATCCACCTCTCGTACCCGGCGATCGAGTGGGGAGCCTCTGTCAGGGGCGTCGAGGCGCCGAAGCCCGGCAGGTCGGGGCTCACGAATCGGATTCCGGTCAGCTTCGCGATCACCGGTTCGAGCCCGTGGTGGTCACCGCGGTAGCCGTGCACCAGCAGGATGGTGGTGGCAGCGTCAGCCGGACCGTACTCCCAATAGCGGGTGCGGCTGCCCAGCACGGTGACCTCGGCCTCGTGAACGGGGATCTCGGCCAGTGCCGCGGCGTGCGGAGTGGGGACGCTCATCCAGCTCAGTTTAGGCGGAGAGTCCGCGGATGAGGCTCGCACCGCGACCGTCACCGCGCCGATCCGGGGTCGATGCGGAGGGGCGAGCCCCCCGATCGGCGAGGACGGCACCGTCGTGCTCGCGTGACGATCGCCTCGCAGCGATGTGCCAGATTCGCGCCCTCGCCGACGTGGTTGCGGCCTGCTGTCCGCTGTGATCGGTACGGTAAGGCCATGACTTCGTGGGGCGACCGCCTGGGCGTCTTCGATCTGGAGACGACCGGTGTGGATGTCGACACCAGCCGCATCGTGTCGGCCTGCATCGCGGTGCTCGACACAGACGGTCGCGTGGTCTCGCGCTGGGACTGGCTGGCCGACCCGGGCATCGAGATCCCCGAGGGGGCGAGCGCTGTGCACGGCATCACGACCGAGCGAGCGCGGGCCGAGGGCCGGCCGGCCACGGTCGTGGTGGCCGAGATCGCCCAGACCCTGCGCGTCCTGTTCGATTCCGGCATCCCGGTGACGGTGTACAACGCCCCGTACGACCTGACTCTTCTCGATCGCGAGTGCCGTCGGCACGGACTCAGTGCGCTCGACGGCACCATGCCGGTGATCGATCCACTCGTCATCGACAAGGCCGTCGACCGCTACCGAAAGGGCAAGCGCACCCTGGAGGTGACCGCAGAGCTCTATGACGTTCCGCTCGACGACGCGCACGACGCCGGCGCCGACGCGATCGCCGCCGGCCGGGTGGCGCTCGCCCTGCTGCGGCGCTTCCCGGACGACCTCGACATCAGCCTCTCCGATCTGCACGGGCGACAAGAGGTCTGGCACGCCGAGCAGGCGGCGAGCTTTCAGGACTATCTGCGCAGCAAGCGCGGCGACGACAGCTTCGTCGCCGATCCGTCGTGGCCCGTGAAGCCCGCGGGCGACAGCAGCTCGTTGATCGACACGCAGCCGATTCCGCCGCTGCCGCCGCGGCCGAGCGGCAACGTGCCCGTGCTCGACTTCTCTGAGACGGGTGTCCTGGCACTCGAGTCGGCGCGCGTCGAGCGTCCCGCCGCTCATGAGCCGCGCGTCGACTCGGAGGCGTACCGGCTGGCGGCTCCCCCCGTGGCGGATCAACGGGTCGACGAGCCGTTCGTCGACGACGAGCTCGACGATCCGGATCCCGCCTGGATCGTCGAACCCAGCGGCGTTCCCGTGGTCACCGTCGACGTCGTGAGCATCGAGCTCGACTCGGACGACACCCCTGCAGAGCCGGGAGGCACGATCGGGGTCGACGAGCAGGGGGCGCGAGAGCCTGACGAGTCCGTGCCCGACGCCGGGATCGGCACGCCGGCGGTCCTCCGGGTTGCAGCCGCGATCGTGACCGACCGCACCGGTCGTTGCCTGCTGGTGCGCACAGCCGGCAGGGTGGAGTTCACGCATCCCGGTGGCGCCTTGGAGCCGGGCGAGTCCGCCCTCGACGCGCTGTCGCGCGAGCTGCGAGACGAGCTCGGTCTCGAACTCGACGAGTCGGCTGCGGAGTATCTGGGCGTCTTCCGCGCCCCGGCCGTCCACGATCCGCGCACCCTGGTCTCTGCGGCTGTCTTCGCGCTCGTGACCGATGCCGACGTGGCGGCGCGCGGACGGATCGACCAACTGCTGTGGATCGACCGACTCGACGGCATCCCCGTCGAACTCGCTCCGCTCGCCCGCGATGAACTTCTGCCGTTGTGGGCGTCTCGCCGAGCGGGCACCACGCTCTTCTAGCAGCTGGTCAGGCGTCGACCGCCGACAGGATCGCGTCAGACACCTGGGCGAGATGACGGATGCCGGCCGGCGCCCGCGGCACCCGATCCGTCAGATACGACACCACCAGGTCCCGGTGGGGGTCCGCCCACGCCAGACAGCAGTTGCTGCCGTTGTGTCCGAAGGCGAGTGGGCTGCTCAGGCGTCCCATCGGCCCGGTGCGCGATCCCCAGCGCATCCCACCCAGTTGGAACCCCGCCGACCAGCGGATCGGGGCGCGGGCGAACACATCCATCTGCCGCTCGTTCGACGGTTCGAGGGCCGTTGCGAGGGTTTCGCGTCGCAACAGGCCCGGCCCTCGTCCTGCGCCGTCATCCAGCAGCGCCCGGTAGAAGACGCCGAGGTCGGCGGCGGTGGTCGAAATGCCGGCAGCCGGGATCACGGCAGCACGGGTGATGCGGCGGTTGAGTACCGACTGGGCGATCCCCCCGCCCGGGCCGTCGACATGCACGGGAACGTGACGCGGCCAGTCGGCATCCGGAAGCCCGACGAAGGTGTTGCGCAGGCCGAGCGGGTCGAGGAGCTGCTCGCGGAGCAGTTGCTCAACCGGTCGGCCGCTGACTCGCTGCAGCAGTTCCCCGAGCAGGAATCCATAGATCAGGAACTGATAGGCGGGCCCCAGGTCGGGGTCGATTTTCGGGGCCGAGCGTTCGATGCGCTCGACACTGCGCCGCCAGTTCGACATCGCCAGGGCGTCGCCGAGGGCCGACCCCGCAGTGGGCATGCCGGTGCGGTGCTGCAGGACCTGCCGTACCGTGATGTGCTGCTTGCCGTGATCCCCGAACTCGGGCCAATAGTTGCTCACCGGATCGTCGAGGCGCAGCTCGCCGCGTTCGATGTAGCGGTGAACGAGCACGGCGATGAACGGCTTGCTTGCCGAGAACAGCCAGAACAGCGCGTTCGGCTCGCAGCCCCAGACGGTGTCGAGCACGACCCGCCCGTGCCGCTCGACACGCAGCTGACCGCGATTGCTCCACGCGGTGGCCAGCGCGGTCGCCCGATCGAGGGCGCTCCCCCGCATCCCGGCCGCCGCCGGGTCGAGCCGACGGGCTTCGGACACACCTCGACGCTAACAGCGCCCCGGAATGGCGAAGGGCGACCGGCCGAAGCCGATCGCCCTCGCGGAGATGAATTCGCGGTGCTGCAGCGCGCTACTTGCCGAAGCCCTTGTAGCGCGAGTTGAACTTCTCGACGCGGCCTGCGCTGTCGAGGATGCGCTGCTTGCCGGTGTAGAACGGGTGCGACGCCGACGAGATCTCGACATCGATCACCGGGTAGGTCGTGCCATCCAGCTCGATCGTCTTGTCACTGGTCGCCGTCGAGCGGGTGAGGAAGGTCTCGCCGCTGGCCAGATCGCGGAACACGATCGGCGCATACGCCGGGTGGATCTCGGACTTCATAGTGAACCTCGGTGAATGTCGGTGTGAGAGAGAAAAGTTCGCGGGCCGAACGGCCAAGGACCAACTATATCAGTGACTCGTGAGTCCGGCGAAGTGCGGCTTCGTCGGCAGGTGTCCGCGAAAAGCTGCGCGTTGCCCAGCGCTCAGCGGGCGCGGGCGGCGTACCGCCCGTTCTCGCTGGTCGACACGACGAGCTCGAGCCCGAACACCTCGCTCAGCCGTTCGCCCGTGATGATCTCGGCGATCGGACCGGTGGCGGCCACCTTGCCCTGGGCCAGCAGCAGCGCGTGCGTGAAGCCGGCTGGGATCTCTTCGACGTGATGGGTGACCATCACCATGGCGGGCGAGTCGCTCGATTCTGCATAGGCGCCGAGCAGCTGCAGAAGCTCCTCGCGCGACCCGAGATCGAGGCTCGCGGCCGGCTCGTCGAGCAGCAGCAGTTCGGGATCGGTCATCACGGCGCGAGCGATCTGCACGCGCTTCTGCTCGCCGTCGCTGAGCGTTCCGAACAGCCGCCCCTCGAGGTGGTCGAGCTTCCACTCCTGCAGCACGCGCCGGGCGCGGCGCTGGTCGACGTCGTCGTACTGCTCGTTCCAGCGCCCGGTGACCGAATATGCGGCCGTCATCACGGCATCCAGCACAGCCTCATTGGCCGGGATGCGGCGCCCGAGTGCCGTCGAGGCGAACCCGACCCGCGGCCGCAACTCGAACACGTCGACGGCCCCGAGGCGCTCGCCGAGAACCGTCGCGGTGCCCGAACTCGGATGGATCGTTGCGGAGGCGATCTGCAGCAGCGTCGTCTTGCCTGCGCCGTTCGGACCGAGGATGACCCATCGCTCGGAGGGCTGAACGCTCCAGGTCACGGAGTCGAGGATGTTGTTGCCGCCCCGAACGACAGTGAGATCGGAGAGTTCGAGCACAGCGGACATGATGCCCCCAGACTACGCGAGCAGTTCTGCATAGATCGCCCGGGTTCGAGCGGCGATGCTGTCCCAGCTGAACTCGGAGCGGGCGCGCAGCCGCCCCGCCTCCCCCATCAGGCGGGCGGCCGCGGGATCCGAGACGACCTCGGTCAGGGTGCTCGCCAGATCCGAGATGAACCGCTCCGGATCGACGGGGGTCCCCGTCCCGTCCTGAAGCTGCTCGATCGGCACCAGCCGACCGGTCAGGTGATCGGCGACCACCTCGGGGATCCCGCCCGTCGCGGTGCCGACCACGGGCACGCCGCACGCCATCGCCTCGAGGTTCACGATGCCGAGGGGCTCATAGATCGACGGGCACACGAAGGTGGTCGCACTCGACAGGATCGCGGCCAGTTCGTGCTGGCTGAGCAGCCGATCGATCCACACCACCCCGCTGCGCTCGGCCTGCAGCGCCTCGACGCCTGCGCGTACCTCGGCCAGGATCTCGGGCGTGTCGGGGGCGCCCGCGCAGAGCACGAGCTGCACGTCCGCCGGGAGTCGCTCCGCCGCCGCCAGCAGGTAGGGAAGCCCCTTCTGGCGGGTGATGCGTCCGACGAAGACGATGCTCGGCCGGTCGGGGTCCACGCCGAGCTGACGCACCAGCTCAGGCTCATGGATGCGCTGCCAGCGATCCAGGTCGATGCCGTTGTGCACGACCCGCACCCGGTCGGGGTCGATCGCCGGATAGCTGCGCAGGATGTCGGAGGCCATGCCGGCGCTGACCGCGATCACGGCATCCGCCGCTTCGAACGCGGTCTTCTCGATCCAGCTCGAGACCCGATAGCCGCCGCCCAGTTGCTCGGCCTTCCACGGGCGCAAGGGCTCGAGGCTGTGGGCGGTCACGACGTGCGGGATGCCGTGCAACAGCCTCGCCAGGTGGCCGGCGCCGTTCGCGTACCAGGTGTGCGAGTGCACGAGGTCGGCGCCCGCGACGTCCTCGGCCATCTGCAGATCGACGCCGAGCGTGGCCAGGGCCGGATTCGCCGACGTGAGTTGGGCGGGAACCAGGTACGAGAACACCTCCGGTTCGTCGCGCGGCATCCCGAATGCGCGCACCACGACCTCGGTGGTCGGGCGCAGCGCGTGGACCAGCTCGGCCACGTGGACGCCGGCCCCGCCGTAGACCTCGGGCGGATACTCGCGGCTGAGGATGTCGACTCGCATGGTCCGACGCTAGCCCAGCCTGCCCACCCGGCGCGCACCCGGAAAGCGGGCCGCGCGTGCTGCTCTGAGGGCATCCGCTCGCCTACTGTTGGCTCATGTCATCGAAGAAGATCTTCGGCATCGTCCTCGCCGGCGGCGAGGGCAAGCGGCTCATGCCCTTGACCGCGGATCGCGCGAAGCCCGCAGTGCCCTTCGGCGGCGTCTACCGCCTGGTCGACTTCGCCCTGTCGAACCTCGTCAACTCGGGTCTGCGGCAGATCGTCGTGCTCACCCAGTACAAGTCGCATTCGCTCGACCGCCACGTCTCGACGACCTGGCGCCTCTCGGGCATGCTCGGCGCCTATGTCGCCTCGGTTCCTGCCCAGCAGCGGCTCGGCAAGCGCTGGTTCAGCGGCTCGGCCGACGCGATTCTGCAGAGCCTGAACCTGCTGCGCGACGAGAAGCCCGACATCGTGGTCGTGGTCGGAGCCGATCACGTCTATCGCATGGACTTCACGGCGATGATCGACGCGCACATCGCCTCGGGCATGGGGGTGACCGTCGCGGCGATCCGGCAGCCGATCGGGCTGGCCGATCAGTTCGGCGTGATCGAGCTCGACCCGAAGAATCCCGAGAAGATCGCGGCGTTCCGCGAGAAGCCCAAGGATGCGGTCGGCCTCGCCGACTCCCCCGGCGAGATCCTGGCGTCGATGGGCAACTACGTGTTCGACGCGGACGTGCTGATCGATGCGGTGCAGCGCGATGGCGCCCGCGCCGATTCGAACCACGACATGGGCGGCGACATCGTGCCCGACTTCGTGGCCCGGGGCGAGGCGGGCGTCTACGACCTCAACCGCAACGAGGTGCCCGGCGCCACCGAGCGCGACCGGTTCTACTGGCGCGACGTGGGAACCATCGAGTCGTTCTTCGACGCCCACCAAGACCTGATCTCGGCGCTGCCGATCTTCAATCTCTACAACCGCGAGTGGCCGATCTACAGCCAGCAACTGAACTCGCCGCCCGCCAAGTTCGTGCGCGACGGCAAGGGCGCGGTCGGCACGGCCATCGACTCCATCGTGTCGCTGGGCTGCGTGATCTCGGGCGGCCACCTGGAGCGCAGCGTGCTGAGCCCCTGGGTGACGCTCGAGTCCGGCGCGAAAGTGGTCGACTCCATCGTGTTCGAACGCGTCGTCATCGGCGAGAACGCCGTGATCCAGCGCGCTATTGTCGACAAAGACGTGGTGATCGCCCCCGGGGCGACCGTCGGCGTCGACCATGACGCGGATCGCGCGCGCGGGTTCACGGTGACCGATTCCGGGATCACCGTGGTCGGCAAGGGCGAGGTCGTCAGCTAGTTCCGACTGTTCCCGACGGAAGGCATCCTCGCCCTCATGGCCGCCTTTCTCGTCGTGCTGGATGTCGACTCGACCCTCATCGAGAACGAGGTGATCGAGCTGCTCGCCGACCAGGCAGGCTCAGGGGCGGCCGTCGCCGAGATCACCTTCCGCGCCATGAACGGCGAGTTGGATTTCGAGCACAGCCTGCGTGAGCGCGTCGCCACACTGAAGGGGCTCCCCGTGTCCGCGATCGAGACGGTGCGGTCGAAGGTGACCGTGACGCGCGGCGTGCCCGAGCTGATCGCGGGCGTGCACGCGGCGGGCGGCCGGGTCGCGGTGGTGTCGGGCGGGTTCCATGAGGTGATCGACCCCCTGGCCGCGCAGCTGGGTCTCGACGCGTGGCGGGCCAACCGCCTCGAGGAGGTTGACGGCGTGCTGACCGGAGGGCTGATCCCTCCGATCATCGATGCGGCGGCCAAGGCGAACGCGCTGCGCGAGTGGGCGGCCGATGCCGGGCTGCCGCTGTCGCAGACCATTGCGGTGGGCGACGGCGCCAACGATCTGCCGATGATGGCCGTCTGCGGCCTGGCGGTCGGATTCGACGCCAAGGCACCGGTGCGAGACCTCGCCCACGCGTTGCTCGACGAGCGCGACCTGTCGATGCTGCTGCCCTTGATGGGGCTGGCGCAATGAGTGGCTATGTCGTGCGCGTGGCGACCGTCGACGATGCCGAGGGGATCGCGAGGGTGCACGTCGGTTCGTGGCAACAGACCTATTCCAGCCTGGTCGAGCCCGGCGAGCTCAACCAGCTGTCGATCGAACGGCGAGCCGAGCGGTGGGCGACGAACCTCGCCGGCGGCACCGAGGTCTGGGTCGCCGAGGCCGATGGCGCCGTCATCGGATTCGCGGGCATCGGCGGGGGCGACCACGACGAGCAGCCGCGGCCGCTGGAACTCGGTGCGCTCTACGTCCTCGAAGACCATCACGGCACCGGCGCTGGTCAGGCCCTGCTGGATGCCGCGATCGGCGACTCTCCGGCGTTCCTGTTCGTCGCCGACCGCAACCCGCGGGCGACCCGGTTCTACGAGCGAAACGGCTTCGCTTTCGACGGCGTCACCGAGCACCACCCTCTGGTACGAACGCCGGTACTCTCGCTGCGGATGGTGCGCTGAGGCTCAGTGCCCCATCCCGAGGCCGCCGTCGACTGGGATGACCGCGCCCGAGATGTAGGCCGCGTCGTCCCCCGCGAGCCAGACGATGACCTTGGCCACCTCATCCGGAGTCGCGAACCTGCCGGCGGGGATCGACTTCTTGTACTCGGCCTGCTGCGCCTCGGGCAGTTCTGCCGTCATATCGGTCTCGATGAAGCCCGGCGCCACCACGTTCGCGGTGATCCCCCGGCTGCCCAGCTCGCGCGTGATCGACCGCGCCATGCCGACCAGGCCGGCCTTCGACGCCGAGTAGTTCACCTGCCCGGCGCCGCCGAGCAGGCCGACGACGCTCGAGACCAGGATGATGCGGCCGAACTTGGCCCTCAGCATCCCCTTCGACGCCCGCTTGACCACCCGGAAGGCGCCGCCCAGGTTGGTGTCGACCACCTCGTCGAAGTCGACGTCGGTCATGCGCAGCAGCAGCATGTCGCGGGTGATTCCCGCGTTGGCCACGACCACCTCGACCGGGCCGAGCTTCTCTTCGACCTCGGTGAAGGCCGCGTCGAGGGCGGCGGTGTCCGTGACATCGGCCCGCACGGTGAGGCTGCCGACAGGCCCCTCACCCGAGCGCGCGGTGACAGCGACCCGGTGGCCGGCTGCGACGAATTCTTCGGCGATGGCATAGCCGATGCCTCGGTTGCCGCCGGTGATCAGAACGGTGCGGGGGGTGCTCATGGTCGACCAGCCTAGCGAGGCAGCACGCAGCTCAGCGGCAGACGTAAGGTGGGAGTAGCCCATGCGTGCCAAGCCCGTTTCCATCACCGAACTGCCCCCGTCACCTGACGCCGAGCGGCATTCCCGGATGATCAAGTACGCCATCGCGCAGGGCGTCCGGGTGCTGTGCATCGTCGCGGTGTTCTTCGTGCACGGATGGTGGGTGCTCATCCCGGCTGCGGGCGCGGTCTTCCTGCCCTACTTCGCGGTCGTGGCGGCGAACACGGCCAAGCGCGGGGGCGGCTCGACCGTCGTGCAACGGCCCGGCGCG
>DASTNC010000081.1:0-2240 GCA_035721225.1 Pseudolysinimonas sp. | reverse complement strand
TCGTCGCGGTCTTCTTCGTGCATGGATGGTGGGTGCTGATCCCCGCCGCGGGCGCCGTCTTCCTGCCCTACTTCGCCGTCGTCGCGGCGAACAACGTCAGGCGAGGCGGCCCGGCCGTGGTCCAGCGTCCGGGCGCGATCGTGCCGGTCACCCCGTCTTCGTCGAACGGCACACGGGCATGATCGGATTCGGCGAGACGACGACACGGTGCTCGGCGGCCGGCTGCCCCGGCGCGGCCGAGTGGCGCATCAACTGGCGCAACCCGCGCATCCACACGGCGGATCGGGTGAAGGTCTGGTTGTCGTGCGACGCGCACCGCGGTCATCTCACCGGATACCTTGCCTCGCGGGGCTTCCCCGTGATCGTGACGGCGGTCGATGTCGCCGCCGAGAGCGTCCCAGACCCGGCATGATCGGCCGCGTCAGGTGATCGGGCTCGGCGCGTGAGCGATCCCGAGAACCCCCATCACCCGACCGGCGTGCGCCGATGGGGTGCGTACTTGCTGCTCGTGGTGGTCTTCGCGTTCGCGTGCGGCCTGCTCTCGTGGTGGCAGTGGGATCGCAGAGCCGAGACTCTGGCCGAGGGCACGCTGGTCACGCGCAACTACGAGTCGGCCCCGGTGGCTCTCGACACGCTGCTGCCGCGCCTGGGTTCGTGGAAGGCAGGCGACGAGTGGCGTCCTGTCGAGCTGAAGGGGCGCTACCTCACCGACGAGAAGCTGCTCGTGCGCAACCGCGTCTTCAACGCCAATCCGGGATTCGAGGTGCTGGTCCCGTTCCAGTTGGATGACGGCCGCGTCTTCGTCGTCGACCGCGGCTGGCTGCCGATCGGCTCGAAGCAGGACACCCCGGATCACGTGCCGGCGCCACCGACCGGCGAGGTGACCGTCGTGGTCCGCCTGCAGCAGAGCGAGCCGGTGCTGCCGGGACGCAGTGCACCGCACGGTCAAATTCCCGAGATCAATGCCGCGACCGTGGCATCGATGGCGGGCACCGCGGGGTCGACGTACACCGGCGCGTACGGACTGCTCGCCCGTGAGACACCGGCTCCCGCCGACCGTCCGGCCGCCGTGCAGGAACCGGTGATCGACGAGGGGCCGCACCTCTCGTACGCCATCCAGTGGATCGCGTTCGCGGTTCTGGCGTTCTTCGGCTTGGTCTGGGCCTACCGTCGCGAGAAGCGGATCAACGCGCTCCCCGCCGAGCAGCGCGCCGCGGCGCGCGCGCCGAAGGCCCGCAGCTCGGACACCGACGCCGAAGACGCCATCCTCGACCGCGCGGGCATCCACTAGCTGATCCAGCGGAGGGCGGCGGCGCACTAGCTGATCCAGCGGAGGGCGGCGGCGTGCACGTCGCGCGGAGCGGGTGCGCCGCAGAAGCGGCGGCGCACTAGCTGATACTGATCAGGTCCGAGTAGTCGGGGTTCCAGTGGTCTTCCGTGCCCTCGGGCAGGATGAGCACCCGCTCCGGATTCAGGGCCTCGACGGCCCCCTCGTCGTGCGAGACGAGTACCACGGCGCCGCTGTAGCCCGCGAGGGCTCCGAGGATCTCTTCGCGGCTCGCCGGGTCGAGGTTGTTCGTCGGCTCGTCAAGCAGCAGCACGTTGGCTCCTGACACCACGATCATGGCGAGCGCCAGCCGGGTCTTCTCGCCGCCGCTCAGGACGCCGGCGAGCTTGTGACCGTCATCGCCGGTGAACAGGAACGAGCCCAGCACCTTGCGCGCCTCGGTCTCATTGAGAGCCGGTGACGCGCTCAGCATGTTCTCGAGCACGGTGCGCTTGACGTCGATGGTCTCGTGCTCCTGGGCGTAGTAACCGACGCGCAGGCCGTGACCGGGTTCAACCTGCCCGGTGTCCGGCTTGTCGACGCCGGCCAGGATGCGCAGCAGCGTGGTCTTGCCCGCGCCGTTCAGCCCCAGCACGACCACCTTCGACCCGCGGTCGATGGCCAGGTCGACGGCGGTGAAGATCTCGAGCGAGCCGTAGCTCTTGCTGAGCCCGGATGCCGCCAGCGGCGTACGTCCACACGCCACCGGCTCCGGGAAGCGCAGCTTGGCGACCCGGTCGGCGACGCGCACGTCGTCGAGGCCGGCCAGCATCTTCTCGGCGCGCGCCACCATCTGGTGCGCAGCGGCGGCTTTCGACGCCTTCGCCCCGAAGCGCGCGGCTTGCAGCTGCAGGGTGCTCGCCTTCTTCTCGACGTTGACGCGCTCCTTCTTGCGGCGGTCTTCGTCGGCTTC
>DASTNC010000080.1:0-4066 GCA_035721225.1 Pseudolysinimonas sp. | reverse complement strand
TGAGGTCTGCGCGAGAGTCGTCGGGCTCGGTGAGGGGGTCACCGCACTCGCTCTCGGCGACCTCGTCACGGTCGAGCCGCATCTCTACTGCGGCGTCTGCGTCTACTGCCAGACCGAGCAGTTGCATATGTGCCCCCGGAGACAGGCGCCGGGTGTTCATCTGGACGGCGGGATGGCGGAGCTGCTGGTCGTTCCGGAGACCATCGCCTACAAGCTCCCGGCCTCGACGCCTCCGCAGATCGGAGCCATGACCGAACCGCTGGCATGCGCCGTTCACGGGATGGATCGTCTGGATGCGACGTCCGGGCGCGGGATCGCGATCTTCGGCGCGGGGCCGGCCGGATCGATCCTGGTCTCGCTTGCCGCGAAGGCCGGGCTGACTCCGATCGTCGCGGTCGAGATGCGCGAGCAGCGTCGCGAGCTGGCGCTGCGCATGGGAGCCGACGTCGCCCTCGACCCGACCGCCGCGGACTTCGCCGATCGGATGCTCGAGCTGAGCGACGGCGACGGCTTCCGGTACCTCATCGACGCGGTCGGATCGTCGCGGGTGCTCGAGCAGGCCATCTCCATCGCGTCGCGGGGAGCCACCATCCTCGTCTTCGGCGTCGCGCGCCCCGACGACCGGCTCACGGTGAGCCCCAACGAGATCTATGCGAAGGAACTGAGCATCTTGGGAACAGCGTTGAATCCCTTCACCCACCGACGCGCCGCGAACCTGGTCAATCATCTGGGTCTCGACAACTTCGACTTCGGCGCCTTCGAGATGGATCAGATCGACGACGCCCTGAACGCGCAACGGAACGGCTCGTTCGACAAGGTGTTCATCCTCCCCAACGGGGCGCTCTGATGTCCATCGCGGTCATCGCAGGAGACGGGATCGGGCAGGAGGTCATGCCGCCGGCGATCGAGTGCGTGAATGCGGCCCTCGCCCGCCATGGGCAGTCGGTCGATTGGGAGCCGTACGACTGGGGCTCCCAGCGCTATCTCGAGACCGGACGCATGATGCCGGCCGACGGGATCGACATCCTGTCGAAGCACGATGCGATCTTCCTCGGAGCCGTCGGCACCCCGCAGATTCCGGACACCGAGACGCTCTGGGGACTGCTGATCCCCATTCGGCGGGAGTTCCAGCAGTACGTGAATCTTCGCCCGGTGCGCGCGCTTCCGGGGATCCCGAGTCCGGTCAGGGGCGGCGACGGGATCGACCTGCTGATCGTTCGCGAGAACAACGAGGGCGAGTACTCCGAAATCGGCGGGCGCGCATACCGGGGTCGCGACGAGGAGAGCGCCGTTCAAGTGAACCTGTTCACGCGCGCCGGAATCGGGAGGGTCTCGCGGTATGCGGTCAGGGCCGCGGCCTCTCGACGGGGCCTGCTCACGTCGGCAACGAAGTCGAATGGCATCATCCATTCGATGCCGTTCTGGGACGAGGTGGTCGCCGAGGTCGCTGCGGGCGAGCCCCAGGTCAGGCTGGAGAGCATCCTGATCGATGCCCTCGCGGCCAAGCTGATTCTCGACCCCGCCCGGTTCGACGTGATCGTCGCGTCGAATCTCTTCGGAGACATCCTCTCCGACCTGGCAGGAGCGATCGCCGGCTCGATCGGCGTCGCGCCGAGTGCCAACCTGAATCCGGAAGGCGAGTACCCGTCGCTGTTCGAGCCGGTCCACGGCTCTGCTCCGGACATCGCGGGACAGGGGATCGCCAACCCGATCGGTCAGATCTGGACCGGAGCGATGATGCTCGACCACCTCGGCTACCCGGAGGCCGCTCACGATCTCGAGCGCGCTTTCGAGTCGGTGCTCGCGTCGGGCATCCGCACTCGGGACCTGGGCGGCACCTCATCGACCAGCGAGGTCGGGTCGGCCGTCGTCGCCGAGCTGGCGTCCTAGAGCACGGGATGGACAGGCATCATGCGTAGTCAGCAGCTGTATATCGGTGGGGCGTGGGTCGGCACCGACATCCAGGATGATGTCTTCGATCGCTGGACGGGTGAACGGCTCGGCTCGGTTCATCGGGCTTCGGGCGCAGACGCCTCGCGGGCGGTCGACGCAGCGCATGCCGCACGTCAGCGCGGCTTTCCGGTTGCCGACCGTGCGGCCGTGCTCAGCGGTGCTGCGCGCTACATCTCGGATCACGCGGAAGAGTTCGCTCAGTCGATTCGCGCAGAGATCGGCAAGCCCATCACCTCGGCGCGCGGCGAGGTGCAACGGGCTGTCAGCACGCTCACGCTGGCCTCCGAGGAGGCACGCCGCCTGCCCTCCGAGACCGTCCCGCTCGACGCGACGGCTGCCGGCGAGGGCATGATCGGCTTCACGATCGCGCAACCCCGTGGAATCGTGGCCGCGATCACGCCCTACAACTTTCCGCTGAACCTGGTGGCGCACAAGATCGGACCGGCGATCGCGGCCGGGTGCCCTGTCGTCCTCAAGCCGTCGGAGCGCGCGCCTCTCACCGCGGGGCTGCTCGTCGACGCCTTCATCGCCAGCGGGATCCCGGCCGGCCAGCTCAACCTCGTCACCGGCAGGCCCCAGGACGTCGTCGCGGCCTGGCAGGCCGACGATCGGGTCGCCGTCGTCACCTTCACCGGCTCGTCCAAGATCGGTTGGTCGCTGAAAGCCGCGTCACCGCGCAAGCTGCACATTCTGGAGCTGGGGTCGAACACCGCCATGGTGGTCGCCGCCGACGCGGACGTCGAGCGAGCGGCGCGCGACACGGTCACGGCGGCGCTGACCAACTCGGGGCAGGCATGCATCTCGCTGCAGCGGGTGTATGTCGATCGTGCCGTTTCTGAGAAGTACCTCGAGTCGGTGAAGCAGAAGTTCGAGAAGGTTGCGGTGGGCGACCCTCGAGCCGACGAGACCCTGGTGGGGCCGCTCGTCGCAGACTCGGAGGTGGCGCGCATCGACGGCTGGCTCCGGGAAGCGGTCTCGGGCGGCGCGACGATCGTGACCGGGGGAGAGCCGGACGGCTCCATCCTCCCTCCCACCCTGGTAGTCAATGCTCGTGCCGAGGACCGCATCGTGTGCGAGGAGATCTTCGGTCCCGTGGTGACGGTCACCGTGGTCGACGGTCTCGACGAGGCGATCTCCCGCGTGAACAATTCGCTCTACGGGCTCAATACGGCGATCTACACCGAATCTCTTGCGACGGCGCTGAGGTATTCGAGGCAGGCAGAAGCGGGTTCCGTCCTGGTCAACGTGCCGCCGTCGTTCCGTGCGGATGAGATGCCGTATGGAGGAGTGAAGGACTCGGGCCAGGGGCGCGAAGGCGTCAAGTATGCGGTGGCGGAGATGACGGAGCAGAAGCTGATCATCCTGGCCTCGTGACCAGGCTGTGAAAGCCAGGGAGTCGACGTCCGGTTGGTGCCAGCCGGCGGGTAGCTCTATTCGTCGGCTGAGACGACGAGGCACATCGGAGAGCCGGTACTGACGAGCTGGGTCAGTTCCTGGATGAGTCCCCGATCGCGGTCCGCGGCAAAGACGGCGATCGAGTTCGAGCGCTGGTTCGCCACATAGAGGTGGCCCTCGTGAAAGACGAAGTGCCGGGGCCACTCACCGCCCGAGGGGACCTCGCGCACCAGGACGGGCATCCCCCCGCCTCCCACCTGGGAGACATCGAAGACGGCGATCGAGTTCCTGCCCCGGTTTGCGACGAAGGCGAACTCCTGATTCGGAGAGACCTCGACGTGCGATGGGAAGTTCGCTTCGCGGGGCGGTGACTCACGATCGCGCGTCGAAACCGCACCCCGGTAGCCGAGCCGGTCGCCTGCAGGAGACAAGACGTGGAGTTGCGAGTCGAGTTCGCCGGCCACCAGCAGTGAGTCGTGGATCCACGCCATGTGTCGCGGTCCCGAGCCCGCGGGAAGCTCGGAGGAGTCCACGAGAACGGGCACGGCCTCGCCGCCCGGAGCCGAGTAGCGAAGCACTCGGTCTGCGCCCAGATCGGAGAGCAGCCAGTCTCCGGACGTTCCGGGAACTCGAAGAACCTGGTGGGCGTGAGGTGATTCCTGTCGGTCGGCCACCGGACCGGTGCCCGCCGGCATCGTCGTCGAGCGCGGGGTCGCCA